>JBJKRW010000096.1:0-11422 GCA_046704445.1 Microgenomates group bacterium | reverse complement strand
CGGTTTTCGACGGTAATCATTGTCAGCAATTTTTTATCGTATCCGTACGGAATAATCGAAATTTTTGCTTTCGGATTCATACGGATTAACTCTGCTTTCATTCGGCGCGTTGAAGCGACAAATTTTTTATAAAAACGGATGACAAAAGCCTCAAAACGATAAAACGGTTTGTGGTATTTTTGTCCCAAATCTTTTGCAAACAACGCGGTCGGCCAGGCAAGTAGCGGCTTCCGACTAACGAAGGGAAGAAATGAAACGGAAAAAGGAGCGGTAAAAAACTCTATGATTAGATCGAATTTCCCTTGCATCAACAGTGCATAATACGGAATCAACAGCCAATACGAAATAATGCTTTTTTGCGGTCCTTTATTTCCGACACCAATTCTTTTATAGGTAATTCCGTCAATCATCTCATTTTTAGCTCCGGGATAATTACCTGTTATGACCGTTACGTTATGCCGTGACGCGAGTCGTTTATAGATCTCTCGAGTGGTAACGGACTGACCTCCTCCTGCATACGGGTTTTTTAAGTCGTCGTAATCAAAATGTAAAATATTCATAAATGTAATAATTTTTTTGTGGAGCGGGCTTCGTTCCATAAATCGGAAAATTCAGCATTAACCGTCCGCATATTTGCATATATGTACATAAATAAAAAGACTAAAAAATATAACGGGTTTTCTCGAAAAAAGGCGCCGGCCATAGCTTTTCGCACTGCCCTCGATCGTCCGTACACTTTTTCCACAAGGTCTGATGAAAAATACTTTATGAGTTTTGTTTTACCCCCGTTATTTTTCTCGATCTGCTTTACAAAGTCTTCCAGAGACTGAGGACACCTAAAAACACATCGTGCGTTATTTACAAAATCCGTTTTTATTTTTCTGGATGCGCACCATAAATGTGCATACACGTCTTCCGGAACATCAGAAGGCCAACGAAGTTTTGTATACACTTTTTTTGAAAATAATCTTCCTCCTCTTCCCGAACTGAACCATCTGCGGATCGTGCTGTATTTCAAAGTATGGTTATGGTAGATTCTCTTCTGCATATTCAACACGGAACCAATGAACGAATTATTATCCGCGTGTTGAATATTCCCCTGAATTAATCCCGTCTTTTTATGACGAACCGCGAACGACATGAGCCTATCAATAAAATTATTCGACAAAGGCAGTGTATCCGCCTCAAGCAAAAGAATATACTGACTCCTGCTTTGACTAAAAATATAGTTTTGACTGGCCGATTGTCCTATTCGGCGAGGAAAAACAACCAATCGTACATTTTTCATCCCAAGTTTGTCCACGGCTTCTTCGGTATGATCTGTTGACCCGTCCGATACTATAATAATCTGCCGTAACATGAAATTTTTATGTTGTTGCGTACACAGATTCAAAAGCAATTCCGAAATATTTGATTGCTCGTTATGTGCAGGAATACCTATAATGAGATTCGGTTTCGTGATCATAACATAATGTTTAAACTTGCCAACGCGCTTTTGTCCCAATCAAAATTTTTTGCCCAAAGCACGGCTTTCTTAGACATTCCTTTTCTCAACGTATGGTCTTCCAATAACAGAAGTATCTTTTCGGTAAATTCTTTCACGCTCCCGTACTTTACCAGATAACCGCTGCTTGGATTTTTAACGGAGTCTTTCAGTCCGTTCACGCGCGATGCGACAACCGGCGTACCGCAGGCATTTGCTTCAATACTCGTAATACCCCATCCTTCCATAAATGATGTATTCACAAATACCCATGCACGTTGATAGAGATTTATTTTTTTTTCTTCGCTGACCTTCCCCAAAAAAGTTATCGAATCCTGCAGATTCATTTGTTTCGTCAACTGCGTAAGTGCTTGTTTCTCTTCACCGTCTCCGGCTATAACAAATTCGGTACGCGGTATCCGTTTAAGAATCTGTTTTGCTGATTTTATAAATATGTCAAGACTCTTATATTGTTTAAGCCTTCCCACATACAACACTAACGGACGCTCCTGTTTTTTTCCCGGCTTATATTTCTCAATATCCACGCCGTTAAAAACAATCCGCGGATCAGACTTTGTCAATCCGTATTTCAAAATATCCTCTTTCGAAGAAGGAGAGACCGTGATTGTTTCGGTATTGCGATATACGAAAGGCATTGCCGTTTTTTCCAAAAACAAGGCCACCGTCGCGAGTACTGGACTGAGAGATTTCCTAAACACTTCTTGGTGTACATGATGAATCAGTAGAATAATTTTTTCTTTTGCGTACAGAGGGGTAAAAAAAGGTATACCATTCTCCGAATCAACAATAACTCTGTAATTTCCTCTGAATTTAAACATATAGTATAAAAAGGCCCAAATATACACAAAATAAAAACCTCCCCTCCGAAAAATCTCTACGCCATTCATCTGCTCATACCGTGGACTGATGCCGTCATTACCGCAAAACGTTGTAACCCGCCATCCTGCCTTGACCCATCGCTTTGAAAGTTCATGCAAATATACCTCTGCACCTCCGTTAAATTTATGTTTACTATCTCTCCAGTTAAATATGAGAATAGCTTTATTGTCCTGTGTTTTTTCCTTTTTTGTTTCCGATCTGAATATCTCAATGAAATCCAGAGCGGCACGCCGTACAAACCGTAACTGGGTGTCAAATCGATAAAGAAAAAACATCGCAATTAAACGCAAAAGACTTACAAAAAAAATAACATATACAATCTGCATTATCGATCCGTGAAATCTGATTATGCCCAAAGCCAAAATTCCGCTTATGGTGATTGAAACAAGAGGAAAGTGAAACTTCTTCTTTGCCATCTGATAATTAAGAAAAATATTTGAAATCGTAAACAGCGTGATAGCCGAGGCATAAAACCCTAGATAAGGAAGAATACTGAATACTTTATTACCGAACAACAACGGCATTGTTACCCTTCCGAAAACTCCTACACCTAAAAAAACCGAAAGGCTTAATAAAGAACCTGCAAAAAAAATTCTTCTGAAGGTAACTTTTGTATTTTGTCGATAACCCTCATCCCTCCCGACAAACGGGAAAATAAACTGATTAAAAAGCGATCCCAAAAAAAATACCATTTTTCCGGCTAATGAAAGAAATGCATACTCTCCCGCCAAAACCGGAGTAAGATAATGTTTTGCAAGAAGAATATCCAGAGTAAGAAAAGAGGTAGAAGATAACGTATTGATAATATTAAACGAAAAAAACTTTCTGGGGAACCGTTGGATCTTCAATTTCATCAAAGGGAATGCTTCATCTCCCATATATTTTCTGACTGCAAAATAAGCAAGAGAAAATGCAAAAACAGCATTTGTAATTAAAGGAATATATGCATATGAATTCAGACCGGCCGCGATTACAAGAACGGCTATTCCGAATTTAGCCAATGCGTCTACAATCAAAATGATACCCAGTTTAATAAAGGAAAAACTGCCTTGCAGATAACCAAGACACACTCCTTCAAGCAAACCGAACGTAATAATCGGCGTAAATAAAATTATCGGAAGATAGCCGGTTACTCTAAAGAATGAAGCGGTAAGGGGAGTTAACATTATCCAGAGAACCGAAAGGACCATACTGATCGTAAATGCTTTTTTATAGACTGCGGCAAAAAACATTCGACCTTCTTTTTTTCCCGTTTTTGCACTGAGATAAGCGACCCTGTGATTCACGGTTCCCATTAATCCGACCGTAAAAATAGTATTCAGGTATAAAAATGCATTAAGGAGGGTCAAAAGACCAAAATCCTTAAACGAAAGAACTCTGCCCAAAAAGGCATTGAAAACAAAATTGAGCATGTTGACGATCATTGAGGAAAGGATTAATAATGTTCCTGCCGAAACCGTATGGATATTCCAGGTTTTATTCGATTCCGCACGTTGAACCGCTATGCTGAAATATGCATACGTTTTTCTTATTTTCAGCCGAATATTCCTGATAGGATTGACTATGATCTTTTCTCGAAGATGTCGCATCACTTCTTCATCGCTGGGCTTATACTGAGAATATTCGAACGACTGCATAAGGGCTTTTTCACGGTCAATATGGAATCCGTGTATGGTCTTAGGCCAAAAATGAGGTCTGTGTATAAGTTGCAGCAAAGCTTTCCAGGCGGCAATGCTCATAAATATCCAGTACAACGGAACAAAAAACACGTAGCGTATATTTTCATAATGACCGCGCTTCGCGCAACCCAACATGTAGTAATACATATAGAGAAAATTTCCGAAAACGAGAGAAAACACACCCATGTACAGAATCGGTGAAGGAAAAAATTGTCTGATCAGGACTCCAAGGGATGACCGTTCTGCAAAATACAAAACTGTCGTTAGCCACATTAAAGGGTTGATAAACATGGAAAGAATTTTTCCTCCAATTATCAGTTGAAAGGATAAAATGTTCCATTTATTTTCTCCATTCAAAAACTCCATCGGATTGCGCATATGAACAAGATAGGTCTGAATGTATCCCTTGATCCATCGTGTACGTTGATTAAACCAGTTCTTTACATCGCTGTTAGCCTCTTCTAGGGTTAAGGAATTCATTACCACCGTACTGTATCCTTTTCTCGCCAACCTCATACCCAAGTCGCAATCTTCGGTAACGTTAAAAGAATCCCAACCCTTTAATTTCCTGATAGTGTCGGTCTTAAAATGATTTGAAGTCCCACCTAGGGGAATTGGCGCGGTAATTGACTGCAATCCTGTAAGGATAAGGTCAAACCAAAGGGAATATTCGGCGGCAAAAACACGGGTAAGCAGATTTTGTCGCGGATTGTAAAAATTTAGTTTAGCCTGAACACAAGCTACGGATTTACCTGATCTTTCAAAAGCAATTACCGCCTTTTTTAACTGTTTCGGGTCGGGAATATCCTCCGCATCATAAATAACCACATACTCCCCTTTTGCTTTATTTAAACCAAAATTCAATGCTTTGGGCTTTGTTTTGGGAAGCGTATCCGGAATTATTACGGTTTCTATATACCTTGGAAGGTTGATTGTTTTTATATGAGAAATCGTTTCGACATCATCCTCTTCAAGAAGAAGTATTACCTGAAGTTTTTCCTTCGGATAGTCAAGACGGGACATGGCAAAAACAAACTGAGGCAACATTTCCCATTCGCGGTAGAGCGGGCACAGTATGGTGTAGAACGGAAGATCTGTTATGCCAAGTTTCTTTATTTCTTCGCGCGTAATCTTGATTTCTCTTTGCCTGGAAAAACTTTTAATTATTAAAAAAAGATTGAAAAAAAGGTCGATAAAGTAAAGAAACGTAATGGCCGCAACGAAAAATAGAAGAATGACAAATCCGTTAATGATCAAGCCGGCAAGAGAAAAAAGGGCCAAAGCAATTAAAATTTTCTTATGAAAACGAGAGAGGGTTTTATACGCGGTTTCGTGAAGATTGAGATTGCTGAAATGAACAAACTCCATTCCTTTGTGGTGAAAACCGTTTCCTTTTTGCATAATCTGCCTCTTATGAAACGGAACTATCTCGTTCCTGTGAAACCATAAACGGACGGCAGAGTAAGCAATTTCCAACGAAGCAGGCAGTATCTTGATTTTTGTTTTTCCTCCGTAACGTTCGGTAAACGTGACCGATACGCTTGCAATCCTATAGCCGGCATTTCTCGCTTTCACTAAAAATTCCAGATCAAATGTCCATTGAGTGGGATGAAGGCTAATCCGTTCTATTATCTCTTTTTTAAATATTTTAAAGCCGGACTGTATATCGCAGTTAAAACCATAGAGTAACTTTCCGAAAGGATAAAGAAACGAACGGCTTACTATCCTTCTGAGCAATGTCGAATGAAACTTGGTTCTATCCGCAACAATCACGTCAAAACCCTCGTCCATTTTTTTCAGCATCTCCGGAATTGACTCCGGAGGATATTGCAGGTCGGCGTCAATCATAATGATCGTATCGAAATGTGCAAGAGAAAAACCCTGCAATAAGGAAAAGGCTTTCCCTTGTTTTCCATTTTTTATCGAAAGATAAATTTTTCCTGTGTTTAAAAGCGACCTTAATATTTTCCTAGTGTTATCGGTTGAGTGATCGTCTATAAAAATAATTTCAAACTCAAGCTTCAGTTTTTCAAAGGTTCGAAACAGTCTCTCAACCAGTAATTTGATATTCTTTTCTTCGTTATAAACGGGGACAACTACGGAAATAGAATTCATGATATAAAAAGACTTAAACTGATATATTAAATACTATTTTGTGTAAATAAATGTGACATAAGTCACAATAATACAGCAGTTATAATGTGATGTCAATCACATTTTTTTGTGATAAAAACGACACTATTGAAGCTAAGGTATATCTCCCGATTTATAGGAAATTTAAGAATTATGAAGCTATAACAATCTAATTGAGAGTCGCAACCGCGACAAATCTTTGTTGGTCAAAAAGTCCCGTACATGTATAAATAGTCAGCCTCCTGTCGTTTGAAGATCCAAGTATTGACGTATCCTGCGGGGAAACCTTTGCCGTAGACTGCACCGTAAAGCTTTTGAAACTGTTATTGGCGTATTGAACCTTCACAAGATCCCCCGGCTTAATGTACACCAAACCGCCGAGCAGATTTGTCCAATTATGTCCGTACAAAATACTGTTTCCTTGCGTACCGGGAACAGCAGACGAATCAAGCCAGGCAACTCCTTTTGAAGTAGTAGGCCATGAGTGATTTTTCAACTGTTCTTCTACCACCGGCAGATTGATCTTCAGTCTTGACACTGAAATTGAAACAGGTCTGCTTGATACATGATCCGCCTTTGGCTGAGAAATCTGTTTGGGTAGCCGGGAAAACGATAAACGCATAGGATTGGTTCGTTCCCATACAAGATAACAGGCAAAAATAAATAAAACCGAACCGGCCAACGTAAGCATTTTTATTGCAAAGATTCTTCGAAAAGTCTTTTTTCTTTTTAGGGAAATAAGAATTGTCATGATCATGGCAAGCATTGCAAGCAAATCAATAATATATACGAAAACTATGTTCCCTGTCGATGCCAAACCCAAAACAGAACCCACTGCAGTATTGGTTGCGGCACCCAATACATTTCCTCCGTCTGATTCTGCGCTCAAGGACGCTCCCCCCGAATTGCCGTTAAAACAGGTATAATTTAGATTCTTTGTCATATAGGGAGATGCGGAAAGTCCCCAAACAGATCCGTCCGGCACATAATTCCATCCCTGCATGATGAGCGTATCAGTATCTGTCCGAGATAAACCTTCTATATTCCACCAATCGGTTTGTATACCTTTTCCTGCATTCGTACATAGACATTGTATAAATGAGTTTTGAGATATTGCATATAAAGAATCAGTTCCGGAATACGCGGTCGTATCTGCCGGTACGCCGTGCGTTCCGGACTTGTGAACAGTCGTCAATGTTCCTGTGGGGTTAAGACAACTGGGAAAGTTTGGGGAAGAAATCGCGAACACATAAGGAACTGCGATAAAAAAGCTAACCGCGAGAAAAAGTCCGAATATTTTTCTCATAAAAGTTCTAATAGAAAATACTACCGGATTATATATTATCTATAGATTAAAATCAATATGTTGTACTTTAGCCATAAAAATAATAATGTTACTATTTAAATTAATATTATAAGTATATGTTATCTTATACGGTGATATCAAATGTTTCAAGGAGTTTTTTGTTTCCTTCAAGCTGATACCTTAACAATTCCGAATAAATTCCCTTACGCCTGGAAAGTTCTACTGGACTTCCTGAATCAACCACATAGCCGTGATCCAGTACAATAATTCTGTCCACATTCTGGATGGTTGAGAATCTATGTGCGATAATTAAAACAAGTTTATCCTTCATCAGAACATTGAGTGCATCCTGCACTTCATGTTCGGATTTGGAGTCAAGACTGGAAGTCGCTTCATCAAGAATGAGAATCGGCGCGTTTTTAAGTATTGCACGAGCTATCTGTATCCGCTGTTTTTGTCCACCGGACAATCGGACACCACGCTCTCCCACTTCACTGTCCAAACCTTTCGGCAAATCCCGGACAAACTCGTACGCTTTTGCCTTTTTAAGTGCTTCGATAATCGTCTTGTCTGAGGTATGAGGATTTCCGTAAGCGACATTTTCACGGATGGTTGTTGAAAACAGTTCGTTTTCCTGAAAAACCAGCGCGATGTTATTCCTAATGAATACATGATCCAGTGTCCTGTACGGCCGGTTATTCAAAACGATTGACCCTTTTGTCGCCTTGTATAACTTAAGAATAAGATTAACCACCGTCGTCTTCCCTACACCGCTGTGTCCCACAAGAGCTACGGTCTGGTTTTGTTTAAGATCGAAAGAAACATCCTTAAGGATTTCATCGCTCCGCTCATACCTGAAATTTACATGCTGAAAGGACAACGATGCATGTTTCAGTTTTACGTTCCCGGATTTCAACGCGTAAGGCTCTGTTACCGGAAGATTCAGAACTTCAAGAAATTCCTTTGATCCGCTTTCTGCCGTCTGCATATTGGTCAGAATAAACGACATCGCAAAAAGAGGTCTCCGGGCCTGACCCAACAGTTGAAGAATTAAAACCATGGTTCCAATGGTCAACGCACCATTGAATGTATTATAAAACACCACGATATTTATTGCGGTGATTATAACGATTAATCCGAAATTACGCACAAAATCAAAAAGGTGAAAGGTGGTGCTTTGACGGGCGTAGATTGTATTGATATCGCTCATACTGTCTGAAATTAAAGACCATTCGTTGTGTTCGTTATTGAAGCTTTTTACGAGCTTTATATTTGTGATAACTTCACCCATTCTTCCCCGGGAATAATCGTCAATCTTATTCTTCTTCTCTTCTTCTTCACCCCACTTTTTAGTTGAAAAATAACTCAAAAAAAGATAAACCGGAAAAAGCAGGAACGTGAAACCCGCAACCCAGATATTATAATATGCCATGATCAGTATGGTAAAAAGACTCTGCAAAAAAGTCGGAAGAATAAAATTTGTTGCGGTATTGATAAACTCGTAAATGGTAAAAATCCCTCTATTCAGTTGATTGACTATTTTTCCGGAGATTTCGGAGTCAAAATAGCTTTGAGGAAGACTCAAAACTTTTTTGTAAAATTTCTCCGTGAGAAACTGCCTCAGTTTCCCCTGCAAGTGATCTCCCAGTCTGTCGGTTATCGAAGTCAGAACCACACCGACAAAACTCATAAGAAACGCAACGGCTATGAGAAATATCAAATGGTTTAAGCTCCCCCCCGTCCCCTGTAATTTTGCGACAATGTCGTCAACAATCCATTTCGAAAGAACCGGCGCAACGAGTTCCGTCACCGATGACACCAGAATCAATATGCCTATTACAAAGATCAATCTATATAGAGGCCGTGCCAGTTTGATTATTTGGGTAAGATTCTTCATAAAAGCATAGTATACAGTTATTATTACTCAAAAGGTAAAAGAATATTCAGTTTATGAAAAGATCGGAAAGGTCACGGGTTTTCGAATCTGAGGCAAGTCCGAGTAGTGGCGATACCCTGAATATTTCCTCAATTGTTTTTACATACGATGCGTGGGAATAGGAAAGAGAATTTTTATAATTTTTCTTTGCGAACGGAGATACCACAATCATGCCTATAGGGTAATTTTTGTCGTTTTGATCGCTTCCTTCATCCCAAGTCATAAACAGGACTCCGTCTTTTTTGAATACCTTTGAATTCGTAATAACCGGAACAATCCGCGACAACCATTGATCGGCCTGCGCAATTGTTCCGTTATGCATGTCATGCTGAAGATTGGGCGTGATGAAGTTGTAGTTTGATAAATGAGAAGATTTCAAATCGCTTATCAATTCCTGTAAGGGCCGGATATGAGTCTTGCAAAAGAAATTTTTCTCGGAAACAGATTGTCCGGATACATCCCGGAAATACACAAACGGATTGTGCCTCGGCACATAGTCGGCCTGAGACTTTATTGGACAGTTCATACCGGAAATATCTTCTTGATATGATTTCCAGGTAAATCCTGCTTTATCCAGCAAATAAGTCAAATGAGCATGTGATTCGGTTGAATTGTAAGGACTAGGATTATTATCCGTACTAAAAGTATGATCCGGAAATACATTTGTTCCAGACTCAAGTACGATATAATTCGGTTCACTGGGATGGAATTCTTCCTGTTTTTCGGGAACATTATAGTATGAAACTGCATGTGAGCCTTCCTGTAACAAAACCGAGTTAATAAAATGAGCATCAGGATTATTAACAATATCTTTCCAATCATGATTTTCCATTACAATCACAAAGACATGGCGTATGCCCGAAAATTCACGGGAATTCGGAGTACTGCGCAACCGAACAGCCTGTATGATAGTTTTGGCTTCTTCTTCATCTCGGGTAATCCGATATAATACCAATGCACCGATTATCAGAAGAATGAGAATAATGAGCGCCGGAAATGAAATGCGAAACGTCTTGGTTACAATATGCGATTTCATAACAATAGTTCAATCAATTTACCGTTATATTGCTATGCTTATAGCTCTCTGCACTATGAGGCTTTTTTTGGAAGCATCACTAACCAGTGTTTTCCTCGGAATCAAACAAACGGTCATAGGGAAATTGTCATTCGCCCGTGTGACCGTTGGGGGATTTGAACCCTCAACCTCTTCGATGTGAACGAAGCGCTCTGCCATTGAGCTAAACGGTCAATAATCATAGGTTATTCGATTACAAAGCTCTATTCTTACAGTCGACAAAAATCCTTTTTTAATAATCCTTTCCTGTCAGGCTATGTCATCAATCTTTTGCTAATATTATATACATAAACCAGTTGTTTTTCCTTCACTTTTTCTCTACAATGAATCGTTATGAGCGCAGTAAGAAAAGTCATTGAATTTGTGATGGATATTCTTGAAACCGTAGTATTTGTAGGATCGCTCTTCATCGTCGTATATCTTTTTATCATGGCTCCCAATCAGGTCAAGGGTTCATCCATGGAACCTACATTCCATACTGGCGAATATATCCTTACCAGCAAAATTACGTATAAATTCAGGAAGCCGGAACGAGGCGACGTCATCGTATTCAAGGCGCCGAAAAATCCCGATGTCGATTATATCAAACGCATCATCGGTCTCCCTGGAGATACCGTACTCGTAAAGAACGGAAATGTATTCGTAAACGGCGTTCAGTTGAATGAACCGTATATTTCCGCCGCGACAAACACGTGGGACGGAGGATTCATCCAGGAAGGAGTACCGTTAAAGGTGCCGGAAGGGTATCTTTTTGTCATGGGAGATAATAGGCCCCGTTCATCAGATTCAAGGGAATTTGGACCCATTCCTGAAGACAGTATAATCGGCCAGGTATTTTACCGTTATTATCCCGCAAATAAAGTCGGGCCAATTACCGATCCTCTGCCCAAAAATCTGAGGTAATGTTAAA
>JBJKRW010000095.1:0-6837 GCA_046704445.1 Microgenomates group bacterium | reverse complement strand
TATATCGTACACGGCTTCACGATCTTCAGTCGCCTCTTCCTTTTTTTTGCCGAGACTCGTTTCAATAAAAGGCAAGAACATTTTATACAGCTGTCTGTCCGCATTTATCGCTTTAATAAAATGTGTCTGTAAAGATCCCAACGTTCTCACGCGCTTCGCTCCCTGACTTTCTACCAATTGTTCTTTTTCTTTTTTCTGAAGTTCCAGTGCAACCGGCGAGTTTGTAAACAGCCAGTATCCTTCAAATATTCTCCGCTGCACATATGCGCTATTGCCCTGACGTTTTTTGATCGCGTCACACAGTTCCTCAAAACCCGCAAGCATAAACGCGCCGCTCAGATCAAAATCCTTTCCCTTAACCGCATTCAACAGATTGTCCCTGTGTTTTTTCAGTGACTGAGCAATGCTTCCTGCGGTATTTTCTCCGGACATGTGGTCGGCAAGCGATTCAAAATATTCTTTCCAGATCTTTTTCATCGCGTCTTTGCTTTTCGCGATTCTGTATTCGGTTATGGCGTCTTCTTCCGCCTGATGTATCATATCGCGATCAGCCGGTAAATCTTGTTTTTTATATAATCCCAGCGCCTCTGTTCTTGCTTTTTGTTTTACCCTTTCAAGCTCTGCCATGCCTTCGTTATCCGTTGGATTCTGGTCAAACGCGGCATACAGTTCCGAAATAATCGATTCACTGGCGCTCTCGGATAACGAATCAATTGCATATTTATACAGTTTTGCCAGTTTTTGCGCTCTTGTCGTGTCCGTTCGTCCTTCCTTGCGTATCGCTTCCCGGATAACTCCGAGATTTTTGATTATCCGGGCCTGAATCCGGGTATCTTTCTTTGCTTTCGCATAATCGATAAACTCTGTATATTCCTGTTCCAATTGTGTATCTAGAGGCATGGTTCCGGACACGCCGTAGACCTCGCTGGTTATGTAGGATGCGATCTGTGCAATATATTCCGCAGGAGTCAGCAATCTTTTTTCATTAAGCAATACTCTTCCCTCCTCAAACAGCTTGGCAAGTTCTCCCTCTGTCAAAGATTTATATAATTCCTGAAGGGCTTTATTTTGTTTGTGCGTATCCATCTTCTCGAGAATCATCCTTTTGGCCACGGACAAAAATCTCGCCTGGTATTCCTGGCTTCCCGGCTGCGTTGCCAAGGCCCTGGCAACCTCTTCAAAATACGTAACATCCGATTTATACAGTTCTCCTTTGAATCCGTGAAACCCGTATACCTTGCTGGTAACGCTGTCAAGGATATCGGTGATAAACGGCGTCATCGCGCCTTCCACAGCAGACTGTTCGGCAATAGCGATTTTTTCCGCAAGTTCTTCTGCGGATATATCTTTATTTTGCTCTCGTACCGCTACTCTCGCCTGTTCAATCGCTTCCGGATCCTGTTCAACACAAAGATTTGCCGCCTGCTGTTTTGCGGCAGCTTTTCCAAGACCCGTTTCGCCGACCAGTTGTTTATAATATTTTTTCAGATATTCCCAGATCTCTTCCCGTGTAGTTTTTTCAAGCGCTTCTTTAAATACTTTTCCGTGTTGAAGAACCTTTATTTGGGTTTCGGGTGTTTTTGTCGATGCTCTCTGCACAAATAATGCATAATCGTCATCCATGATAAAGTCGCTATCGGGAAATTTCTCAAATACATTGTTAATTCCCTTAGGTCCGACATTATCGTCCGCCAAGTATCCGATGAGTTCCTTAAAATATTTTTCCGGATCCGCGATACGTGCGTCTTGCGCCCACATGCTCCAGCCGTCAGTCATACCTAAGGTATGAAGAGCTCTCCAAAGCATCCGCATCTTCGGAAGATTCGTCTCTTTGAGTCCGTCAAGAAGCGCCGTATGACCGGCCAATAAAAACCCTGCCTGAGCGTCCGGGTGGGCAGATACCAATTCCCCCATTGTTTGCGACATTTCATTTCCCGGAACCTTTTTATATTTATCCGCGCCGCCGTCCGCGACACCCATAAATACTCGCTCTGCAGTGGCGGTAAAACCGACCCAGCCTTCCCAGAGGGTTTGGAAGCTGTAGCGTATTACTTTTTGCATTTTTTCTATTACATTTTCCTTATCTTTGATTGTCTTTTCTAACTCTACTTTTTGTTCATTATCTGTCTGTTTGCCTTCGGCTTCGATTAAATCCAGTCGTTGTCTGTTCTCTGCTATTACTTGCCGTACTTCATCGATGTGATTGGTTCTTACTCTCATCTCTTGTGCTAAACCTGCAAAACGGTTTGGTAATGCCGCAGCCATAATTGAATATGCTTCCGCAAGATCGTTATGTTCGGCTTGTCCGTTTTCTTTTGCATGTTCGAATGCAAAACGCATTATGGGAAGAATTCCCTTTGCTATAAGAGTCTGTTTTTCGGCATATTTGCCGGGCTGCATTTCGCGGAGAACCGGAGTCCCGGTCAATTTATTCAACCGGGTAAGAAAAATAGAATTTCCCTTGTCGTCGGTTAAAGGACTGACTCCGTTTGAACCGAATTGAGTGTCTGTAATCAATAAGGGTGTGAGCTCTAAAAATGAAGGCTCATTTGTACCAGTCTTGTGTCCCGGCAAGCCTTGCGGAGCCTGAGAAAGTTCTGGACTAATTTTTGCGATCGATTGAGACATTAAATAATTAAAACCCTCATCAAGATAGTTGCCCTCGAATAACGAACAGTATATTTTTCCCAGGATCTGTCTCATCTCAGGGTTGGTTACTTCATCGAATGTCGACAAAAGCTCTATTTCTCCTTGTCTGATAAACTCCGCAACCAAATAATCAGGAACGTTATTCTTTTCCTTAATGTAGGGAAGAATATCTTGGGTGATAAGAGCAATCAGTTCTCCTGTTTTATCAACAAACTGACCGGCTCCGTAACTGGGATCCGTAATGTAGTGTGTGATTATTGACCAGAATGCCGGAGCATGGTCAAATAGAATATTTGAAGAAGTGCTTGCTTCGCGAAGTACGGTTCTTAAAACAGACGGAGTGACTCCAAACTGAATATGGTCGTTTTGGAAAATTTTTCTTACCAACGGAATTCCTATTTGAGATTTTGCATGGTCTAAAGGATGCCTTGCTGCCCAAATATGTTTACGCTTTTCCATAAATTCCAGTATTATATCAAATAATTATAGGATTTGCAATATTATATATATGTATATTATTATCAGCTAGAAATCAATTTTTTATATTACTATATACCTTTTATATTTTTAGTAATTTAACCCGATAGTTTTTTTTATTTTTTTGTATCCGGTTTTGCCGAAAATGTTACCGTAAGATTTTGCCGTACCGCAGGAGACATGAATGTTCCGGTACACCGGTAGATAAACACATTCACCCCTGTCCATTCATGATCGTCCAACTGCGCATTCACATCATGCGTTCTTTGCCTTTTTTCGGCAAGCGCATACGCAATATAGAGTTTTGTCAGGGTTTCTTTTGTCAAATCCGGATAGGTTTCCAGGGTTTGTTTCCGTTTCGAACGTACCCGTATATCCTCCAACCGTTTCCAGAGATGTGCGGTATCGGGTAATTCCAACAGGCTTGCAACCGTCTGCTTAAAATTGGTGTCTTCGGCCATTTCTCCTTCTGAGGCAAAAATGTGCACTTCTTTACCGGATTGATCTAGAAGTTGCGCTATTTTTTCTTCTAGAGACGCATAATATCTTTGCAGCACATACGACCGGGTTTCTTCCGTCTTGCCTGTCTTAAAACTCAGCGCAAGAATTTCGTTCATACGGGCAGTTGCGTGTTCGTAATCATGTTCCTCTATAAGATTGAGTCCTTTTAAAACCGGCAGAAGTTCCTCCAACTGGAGTCTATACTTTTCCCGTCTTTGGCGGTCGGTAATCTGTGAAATAGACTGAACCATCATATCGATAAAGTCTTCGGTCGGCGCGTCATACAACTTGTACAGTAAAGGAAACAGACTTTCCGCAACTTTCGCTCTCAGATCCTTTCGCGTAATTTTTTTCATTTTATCTGTAATGGTAACCATGTCTTTTTTGTTTAAAACTGCCCCGGTTTTTCCGTAGTTCAGCAACGAATTCGCTCTGCGGAGTTGTAAGTGTTTCTCTTTTCCGGAAAAGTATAGGTGGCGGCTCGCAAACATAGAAGCGATCAGCGTAACTGCAACCAATAGAAGTGCTCCATTTACGACATTCTGATTTTCATCCGAATAATCTCCAAACGGAATATCGATATGCCTTGTAACGGTATTTCCGTTCACGTCACTGATCAACACATCAACGGTTACGTTGCCTTTTTCGTTCGGTGTAGTACAGTTAAGCACTCGAAGATCGCTGCCGTCAAGCTCGCACGATACGTATTTTTGGATAATACTGGCAAGACCTTGTATCGCCATTACTTTTTTATACGGCACCTCCTGTTTGCCTTCTCCCTTCACGGTAGTAAGACTTTCCGTCTTGTCGAGTCCCTGCAGGACCTGGATTTGGATGATTTGACGGCCGTTTTCTTCTCTGGTACCCAATACGCGCAATTTGGACAATACTTCTTTAAAAGGATCGTATACTCCGTGGGGAACCGTAAACCGGGTACAGTCCTGCAAACGCGTGCACGCTTCAACAATCTGTTCCGGCTGCACGCCAAGCGTTGCCGGAAGACTCAATGTATAGGTGTTTGATCCCGGCGAATCTTCCTGCACGTGCAAACCGTTTACGCCGTCAAAAGAACATCCGGCGTTAAAACGGGGGTCCGTACATTGAATCGTGAACGAGAGACGTCCTTTTAGCTGTCGCATTTCCTTTTGCAGCAGCATTATCTTAGGCGGAAACGGTTGGGCTTTAGGGATCTGAACCTGCATGGTCTCGGAATTACCCTGACCGTCCTGAACCAGAACCTGTTGGCTTTTCAGCGGATCCGGCATCGGAACTTGGGCAACTCCATCCTGGGTCGCAATTTGTTCGGGTTTTCCGTCCGGTCCCTGAACAGTAATGGTTGCCGGTTCGTCACAACTTACCGTTGTGCTAAAACCCCTCATTTCCTCGCTGTATTCCGCGCCGGTAACCGTACATGAAGGGGCTTTGGTATCAACCGTCACCTCAACTTGCTTTGCGGTTTTTTTAGGAGCACACCCGCCGCTCAAGTCAAACGAACCCAGTCCCGCAAACTGGTCAAAATGCGAAGCATCTACCTCAACGGTTGTTGTGCCTTGCGCACCCTGAGCAGGAATAATCTTGACCGCTTGACCGTCAACGGATAACTGTCCTATAAAATTCGCGTTTGGACCAACCGGTTTTGCGGTCACACAACGCATATCGGCATCGGTAATAAGTCCTATTGTTCCGCCTGAAGAGGATACGGTATCCCCGGCAAAGATAAGCTGAAGTTGAGGCGCAGGAATGGAACGGGTTCCGATAGCAAATACTACGGCAAACAAACCGAATACAAAAGGACTGCCTTTAAGAACTACGGGAATTCCTTCTATAATTGACATGCCGTATTATACAAAAAACTATAGGATGTTTCAACCTGTAGGGGCTGCCACCTTCAATATATTTGATGACATTCCCGCGGAAAATGAGATAGAATTATACACATGATGGTTTTGCTGGCTTTTTTCCTTTTTTTTATCTGTATACTTATCCTTGTCTTATTTGCATTTCCGCAGTTTTCCCCTATCCCCTATTTTCCTTCAAACGGCAAGGATATCGACAAAATTATCCGTTCACTGAGGCTCAAAAACCGTTGTGTATTCATTGATCTCGGCGCAGGTGACGGAACAGTTATTTTTAATGCGGCTACTTTTGCCTATCGAAAAAAACTCAATACGCAGATTGTCGCAACGGATATAAATCCCATCCTGTTACTTATACTTCATGTGCGCCGTTTTTTCCATCCCAACAAAAAAAACATCCGGATCATGCGCGCCGACATGTTTTCCATGGATTTCTCCTCGCTGTATTCTCAACGCTCAAAGCTACATACTGTTATATATCTCTATATTTCCCCCTGGTATCTTGAACCGGTGATTAGAAATTTAAAACTAACAATTAAAAATTTTTCTCTCGTCTCCTATATGTATCCCGTCAAATCGCTCAAATCAAAAGAAAAAATCATTCGGGGCTCGCAACACGACATCTTTACCTATACAATAGAATAATATGCAGACTCTTATTTACGCAGATACCGTCGTAAGCAAAGTTTTAAGTAATATGTTCCCTCATACTTTGCTATTTGACCGGATTTTTTCCTTTTTTTCATTCAGGGGAAGCGCAATCCTCATCTGGATTTTTCTTGTTGTTTTGCTGGTTATTATAGAAGAACTCTACCATCCGGGCATTCAGCTGAGAGACAAATTCTTCGTCATTTATTTTTCCGTAACCGTTGCAGTAACTAATGCAGTTGTATACGCTTTAAAATTTCTTATCCGGCGTCCGCGTCCCGCAATCAACATGTTTTGTCCGAGGGACTTTTCCTTTCCCTCGGATCATGCGGCCACCGCGTTCGCAGCCGCAACCATTCTTTCCTACTTTGACAAAAAAAGATCATGGTTCTATTATTCTCTGGCTGTCATTATTTCGTACTCCCGTGTTTATCTGTCCTGCCATTATTTCGGTGACATAATAGCCGGGGCGATTCTTGGTATCGTAATCAGTAAATTCCTTATAAAAAAATTTCTCCTGAAGCGCAGAATGAAACTGTACTCCGAATAGTCTCTCTTGACAAATACCCCCCGGGGGTGTAGGGTATATACTATGAAACCGCAACTGGTAAAAAAAGAGGCCGAAAAACGCATCCATATCATCAAAGGCCAACTCGACGGACTGTACCGCCTCATTGAATCCGATGAATACTGTACCAATATCCTC
>JBJKRW010000094.1:0-6515 GCA_046704445.1 Microgenomates group bacterium | reverse complement strand
AACTCCAGTTTATCACGCATTCCGGCCTGTGTCCGTGTGACTTTTTCGAATGGGACAACAACCACAAATGAACTTCCTATTCTCTCTTCCAATGTTGCCGCATCTAACCGGGCAAGAATATCTTCATATTCGCCGTTTCGTTCGGTAATCACGCCCATGATTGAAGAATTTCCCCTGTGGAGCACTTCGTTCAGCATAAGATCCGTTAACCTGCGCTCGTCATCCGGGGTCTCTCCTGCTTCAAGACGCCGGAAGCTATCTCCGCTTCGAAGTCTGGGAACCGTACCGTCCATGCGGAATTCGGGGTTAATTACCACCCCGTCAACGCTATGCGAACTACCGACGGATCCAAACGAAAGAAAAGCTTTCTGCCCTATTATTTCATCCGATCCTCTTAATCCTTTTGTAAGGATACTCGATATAATATTTTGACGCACACCCCTTAATTGTTCGTTTCCCGCTCCTTCTCCTATGCCGATTACCATATAAAAATTATACCGAAACGATTAACGGATCATGTCGCTGCCGTATACGATGATTAAGAATGCGGATCTCTCGAGTTTTTTTTGAGATTATTGACATGCGGGCATCGATTTCCCAACAAGAAACGGGAAACCACTATACCGAAAAAGCCGAGCATCGGGATAATAAATTCCAGGGAAGAAGCGGCATTGTATTCTGCATGCAGATACAAAGGCAGCGTCGCCGCAATTGCGGGGAAGAATAACCATGAACCGTAAAGCAATAATCCTCTTTTCGATAATTTTTGATGCATATCCATGCCGTCATGATGATGTTCAGACATAAAATCGCTCAAATAATTTGAAAACAGTAGTATACCATATTATAGGCTATTTATCAGCAAATATTATTCTGTGCTGATACGTTGTCTTCGGGCTTCAAACTCATCTTCGGATATTATTCCTTTTTCACGGAGTGCGACAAGCGTTTCAAGCTGTTTCATTTTTCGATAACTATCATTGATTCCTTTACGTATTCTTTGAGTGATTCCTCTCTTTTTTGCTCTTTGTTCGTAAAGCTTCATGTATTTTTTTCCCTCGGAGATAAAAAGCTTTTGCTTTGAGTACTCCAATAAATGTCTTTTGTCCTTTTCCCAGCGGAAAACCGCCAGAGGAGTATTAATATAGCCGAAAGAATAGTGTTCGCTGATTCTGTTCCACATGTCCGTATCCTCGTGTATGAGAAGATCTTCGTTAAAATATCCCACTTCTTCAAAAATCGATTTCCTTACCATAACCGAAGAAATATGGATAGGCGGACTTTGGGCAAACCCGGGAAGATCAAATTTGGTTTTTTGTTCATGCGTAGTGTCCATGACCTCAAAACGCGTAACGGCAATTCGCCTTCCTTTTATTTCAAGAAACTGATCCACATAAACCAAAGGAATGGAGGGATGCGTCCGAAGATAGAAAAGCTGTGCGTCAAGTTTACCCGGAAGCCAAAGGTCATCCGAATCCAAAAATGCGATAAACATTCCTTTTGCGTTTTTTATCCCTTGATTTCTGGCCGCCGAAACGCCGCGGTGAGGAATACGGATACTGCGGATCGGAAACGAAATTTGTTTCAGGTCTTCAAGTGTACCGTCTGTTGATCCGTCGTCAATTACTATAACTTCATAATTTTTGGGCTTTTGTTCCAATACGCTCCGTATCGCCTCAATAACGAGTTTTTTTCTGTTATAAACCGGTATAACGACACTTATCGATGGCGACATGTTCATCATTATATCCTATTTTGGTCACTGCGAACCGGTTGTTACCGATGAAGACGAGGAAGCGTTCACGTTGACACTTTCGTTACCGCCGTTATACGACGGATCGCTCATGGATTGCGGCATTTTAAGATAATCGGAGACCGTAGGACCAAAAGACGGTTTTTGAAACAGCTCGTAGGAAAAGGATGAGAGTATTTTATCGAATACGTTATATACAGGATCCGAATAACTGTAAATAATCACGAGCGTAAATGAAGGAAAATTAACTAATGCGTATTGTCGACGAATGTTGTTTTTGTCAATAAGTATGAATTGTTTTGCGGGCTGTCCGAGCACCTGCGTATTCTCAAGCCGCGTTGCCCGAAACGTCTCGACATTACTTGGGGCTTCGAATGGGCCCGGAATTTCAAAAGGAATACTCCCGGATGAGTTAACGGACATTGACTCCAATGCGGCAAAAAATTTCGCATATCCTTTATCGTATAATGCGTTTGAAATACTGTTTTCCTGTTGTATGTTCGGATAAAATCTCCCAATCACCAAGTTCCATGCCCCCGCATTCCTTTCGTTAAAATTTCCTCCGGAAATTTGAGTCCCGTTTACGTTTATTGGGGCTGCATTATAAGGCCAACCGTCAATACAACCGTTACATAAGTCGCCGGGGTCGGGAAATTTGAGCGAAAACGCGAAAAGATCGCTTTGTTTATCATAGGTTACGTTTTTATAAAAAACACCGTTATATGTGTCCCATCCTATTTGTGCGGTAGTTTTAGGCGGCTTGAGAAAAGCAAGAGGAGGAGTAGGAAGTTCTGGCGAAGGAGTCGGCAACGAAGCGGTCTCCACCGCCTTGATGGAGTCATTACACACGGTGTCCGTATCCGTTCCTGTCGTCAGACATACGTTCTTACACATATACCAGGAGCATGATTCACCGTGCTGCTGGGCATAATCACATGCGGTAATGGTTTTATACCTTGCGCAAGGCGTAGTAATAACTTTTGTTTCCTGCGAATTCCGCGAAGCGTTTTGACCTAACAGATTTGACATCAACCCGGAGAGTCGCTGCGGTATCGTGCTCAACCCTTTATTTGTGAAAGCAAAGTTCATTCCTCCGTTCGTAAGCATAAATATAAGATAGAGTACGGATAAAAAAATTATCAGTTTGTGTACCTGATTTTTCTTTTGAACCGGAGAAGGCGACTCTGCGGGTTGCAAATCTGTCGACATTTTCGCATCCATATCTAGAGTATGGCAGTATAAAAAAAGAAAATCAATGTGCAGACCGCATATTCGCTTCTTGTCCGAGCTGAATGGGAAGCATCATCCTCATCTTAAACGTGGGGATCACCATATGATGTGCTCTGGCATTATATCGTACAAAACATTCCGTAACAATGTGGGTATCAGTTAAATCCGTCAAATCAAGACCTCCAAAGTTTAAATAAGCCGCTCCCGGATGACTCTGAAAATGCATAACCTCGGATCTCATAGTTGAAAGACTAAGGTTTGCCGGCAAATCCAATGTAGCGGGTTCGATATTGGCAGTTGGCCGTCTTACCCGAATCCTTCTTTCTTTACCTTCTGCATCAACAACCCAAAGATCATTCGTCAATCCCGCATTTATTAATAACATTCGCGATTTTCTTTCTGGTAATCCTATCCACCGCGCGGATACAAGGTGTCTTTCTTCATCTTCCGGCGTTACAGAAAAATCCAAAAACCATGCCGGACTTGAATCGTGTGCTGCCGCATCTTTTATTCCTAGAGCATCGAGCAAAGACCCAGACGGAATCGGAATGATTCTGTGCGATAAACGGAATGAATAATTCCCGCCTTGCGGATTTGCAACGTCTCCTTTAAATGCAACTGTTTCGCCTGTGGCGCCGACGTCAAGTATCCGGAGATTCCGCGCAGTAAACAGATCATGTTCAAGAGTAGTATTATGTGTGCTATGGTCAAAACCAGGGATAAATGTATCAACTATTTCAATGGTTTTTGCGGCAGAAACTTCTCTCAAGGCCTTTTCTGACATGGCTTATTATATCACTCTTTAATTAATCAACAAGATATTTGGACTTCAACAATCGTCCATTCCCCTATCCGCTTTGTACCAAATATTCAACGCTTGAATTAATTCAGGAAAAATTCAGTTTAACGGCTATAATCTCCATAGAAAGAAGGTGATACATATGATGAGATACTGGAATGGCGTCAATCATTACGGTGGCTGGGGTATGGGAGGAGTCGGAGGATGGGGTTCAATTTTGTTTACCGTTCTGTTTTGGGGACTTATCATTGCGCTTCTTGTGGCTATTTTCAGCCATTTTGAACACAAGGACAAAGTGCGTCAATTAACGGAAGAAGAAGATGAAGACAAACAAGATAGCTCCAGGCCTTATGTAGATATTGTCAAAGAACGTTATGCAAAAGGAGAAATCAACAAAAAAGAATTTGAACAGTTGAAAAAAGACCTTGCATAACGTAGAAGGCGGTCAACTAGATGGTCTTTAATCCTATCCCCTGACAATAGCGAATGTATGCCTGAAATTGCGCTTCATCCATGCAAAATGCCGCCATGTCTATTACCCCGTGCGGAAGAATAACTGCCTGGGATGTTTTTTCTTTCAGCACCGCATTCAACGCATTGTACAGATTCATTGAGCGCGAATGGTTGGCAAACTGCCACAACCATGAAGTTTCCATGGTTTGCAAGAATTCGATGGCCCGAGTAATTGATGCATCCGAACCGATTTCAACCGCACGCATAGCCTGTTGCGCTTTAAATCGCAGATCTTCAATAATCTCTGTCAACGGACGTTGGGATTGATCATTCCACGCCTCATACTCATGTCCTGCCGCACTATCCATCAATAATCTTCCGGGCCGGGTCACATCAATGCACGGTTGACCGAGCTGCGATAAAATTCTGTTAAAGCCTTCAATCAAATAATCCGGAATCAATACTCTATCGCGGGCATACGTCCTGTCCCTGAAGTCGGGAATTTTTGTGACACTTCCCTGTTCATTTGCATACACGCTTTGAGCCGCATATTCCCGAAGAAACCCTGCAAATTTCTCAGGGGAATCAACGCTGTTCCTGAAATGTTCCGCGGCCCATAAAACTCCCTGTTTCGCTCCTGCAAGGTAACTTAATTCTGCTCTTGATGAAACCGCGGGCCCTTTACGAAAATGCAGATATGGTAATGCCGTCAATTTTTGTACTCCTTCATTACCCAATCCGGTAACGCATTGAAGATAATCGATATTTGACGTTCTCGTCAAAAACATCGCGTTTCTTTCCCGTTGTGATAAAAGAACAGTTGGTCCAACAGATGGCTCTTGCACTCTTTTATTATAACATCGATAGAATTGGGTATCTTGTTTGATCTGGAGAATGTTTAAGAAACCGGCAGGGGTATGATATAATTTTTCAGAGACTACGAATGCTTCATCAAAATGCCTGAGTAGTTTAGTGGTAATACATCCCGCCTTTGGCGGGAAGACTACTCGGCATGAGGTCCGCCTGAGTAGTTTAGTGGTAAAACAAACCCTTGGTAAGGGTTAGACTACGAGTTCGATTCTCGTCTCAGGCTCCATGTTTTACGCATATATTATTCGTTCAAAAACTTCAGGAAGATTTTATATCGGCTCTACAAATAATTTAATGCGTAGGTTATATGAACATAACCACAACAATACTCAATCATTAAGGAATAAAGGCCCGTTTGAATTAATCTATAAAGAGACTTTTGACTCTCTGTCTGAAGCGCGACGGAGAGAAACTCAAATAAAATCATATAAAGGCGGTAACGCATTCAAAAAATTACTCAGTTAAAAGTGGTAAAACATCCCGCCTTTGGCGGGAAGACTACGAGTTCGATTGGATCCCGCTATAGGCGGGACTCGTCTCAGGCTCTATATTTACTCCTTCTTGGCATGCTCCGAATCCCACACTTCTATTTTTTCATCTACATATCTCAGAAGTTCTTTTTCCATTTTTGGACTAAGATTTACTAACTTCATGTGAAGAATGAAATAAACAATCCATCTTCTGGTCAATATTATCCTGCCTTTTTCTAATTTTAATTCTCTCGGCTTATGCTCTTTGATATATCGGGCTTTTACATCCGGAATTCCTTGAATTGAAGTGGCCTGATTTATTCCCAGTTCAGCCTTAGCTCCTACCTTACGTAAAACCTTATCGATTTCATAGTCTACTTGAATACTTGTACGTTCTATTCTTTCCAACAATTCTTGCCTGCGCGTACTTACTTTGTTGCGGTGATCCAATAAAACCGGTGGAGCTGTTCCAGAGGATGACGCAGCTGGTTGAATCAAAGCGTTGAATGTAGCTGGCGGTTGCGACGCTTGAGTATTAGCCTGAAGCGGAACAGGCGATGTAAACCTGATTGTTCCGGCTTGTGGCCCAAGTGATGCGGTAACCTGCATGACACCTGACACGCTTGATTTTTCGTCTAAGCCAGACGCTCCTACCGGTTCGACAATTCGATCAACATCGGGAATTGCGCGTTCTTTTGTTCTCCCACAGATAAGGCCTTCATCATCGAACTCAACAGACCAACCTTCAAGAGGTACAATGTTAAGCAATTTCAGTAATTGTTTAAGGTCGCTCGAAGAACTGTCAATTACGTGTAATAAAACCGTCAATGCTTCGTCGGAACTGAAATCAGCCACTTGATTGATGTGGTCTTTATTTATAATATTTCTTAATTTTCTTATTGGTCTTTGCTTGATTGCTCTGACTAAATGACCGTGTTGG
>JBJKRW010000093.1:0-11664 GCA_046704445.1 Microgenomates group bacterium | reverse complement strand
GAGATAGGACATGCGGACAACTGGTTGATTGCAGCAGTCCGGAAAATATAATTGGGAAAAAAGTAAAATGCGTGTTGCGAGAGGTGAGAACAGAATCCAGCGACGGCGTGATCGCTTATGGTTTGAAATTCAGGCTTATCCGGATATGAAACATATTGCATATCGTGCACCGGCAAAAGTGATACTTTCAGGAGAGCATGCGGTAGTATACGGAAAACCCGCATTAATTTCCGCAATCGATTTGAATCTGTCCGTAGATTTGCGGGAAACCGGCTTGACCCGGAAGGACAAAGTCATGGATCATATTTCGCGAACAGTTACGGGCTATTTAAAAAAAGAGTCGGTCGCCTATTAGGTAAAACCTTTCAAGTATTCCATAAATTCAAATATACCTATCGGGAGAGGATTGGGGTCGTCGGCGGCTTTATGCACTGCGGCTGTCGCCGCATTGCTTGAGTGGTATACGGGACACGAGTTTGAAAAGGAGAAGGTTAATCTGGTTTCCTACCAGGCAGAAAAATATTTCCATTCAAACGCCTCGGGGGCGGATGTCAGCACGTCGTGTTTCGGCGGGTTGATTTATTACCGGAAAGAGTTTGAATTTCTGAAAACAATTTCCAGCTTATCGTTTAAGCTTCCGAAAAGGATCGAACAAAATCTGTTTCTGATTGATACGGGGAAACCCGCTGAGTCAACGGGCGACATGGTGCAGATGGTCCGTACACGGATTAATAAGGATCCGGAAAAGACAGAGAAACTTTTATCGGAGATAGAAAAACAGACAAAACGCATGGTGGTTTCGATCATTAAGGAAGATATGGATTTTTTTAAAAAAAGCATGTATGAAAACGAAATATTGTTGGAAAAAATCGGCGTTGTTTCCCCGTCCGCCAAGAGATTGATTAAAACTCTTTCAAAATACGGAACCGGAAAGGTAACCGGAGGCGGTGGAAAAAGAGCGGGTTCGGGTTTTGTCCTGTTTTTAGGTGATGAAGCCGAAGGTCTCAAAAAATTCCTCAGAGAAAACAAGTTATCATATTATAAATTTCATCAGGGAAATCAGGGATTGCAAAAAATCGCATAATTTGGGCGATTCCCACAATCCACATTGCACCTCGCAGGTGAAAGGGGAATATGAAGAAGATAAGTGTAAAAAGTCCGGCAAATATCGCTTTTATAAAGTACTGGGGCCAGCGGGACAACAAACTGATATTGCCTTATAACGACAGTTTTTCCATGAATCTGTCCGGTTGTACGACCAGGATAGAGATTGAAACAACCGATGATCCTTCACTCAGAAAGCTTTATATCAGAGAATACAAGAGCACGGATTTCAGGGAGTCCGAAGGTAAAACGTTGGATATGATAATAAAGTTTGCCGATACCGCAAAACGGTTTCTGGGCAAGCGCAGGTCTCCCGGTTTTATCATACGATCGGAAAATACGTTTCCCAAAAAAGCAGGCATTGCATCGTCTGCCTCGTTTTTTTCCGCTCTTGCGCTCGGTTTTTCCCGGATGTACGAATCAGAACCGGAAGAAAAAGAGCTTTCAATTCTTGCGCGGTTATCCGGATCTGGGTCCGCGTGCCGCTCCATTCCTGACGGATTTGTGTGGTGGCAGAAGGGAACGGGATCGTCTTCTTCATATGCATATTCACTTGCGCCGCCCGCATATTGGGATTTGCGCGATGTGGTCTTAATCCTTTCACGGGAAGAAAAAAAAGTAGGATCCCAGGAAGGACATCAGTCTGCGATTACGAGCAATCTGTATAAAGAGCGGCTTTACGGATTGAAGAAAAGAATGCGGTTGATACGCCGCGCATTCGAAAACAAGGAATTTTCTCTTTTCGGCCGTCTGGTGGAAGCGGATACGGTGTCCATGCATTCGGTCATGATGACGCAAAATCACGGGTTGTTCTACTGGAGCGGAAAAACATTGGATGTAATCCGGGAGATTCTCGCTCTCCGGCAAAAAGGTACGGAAGGGTATTTTTCCATAGACGCGGGCGAGAATGTGCATGTAATCTGCAGGGGCAAAGATGAAGGCAGAATAGCCGGTTATTTCAAAACACACCCCGCAGTCATTGATATAATTAGAAATAGTCCCTCGGTCGGGGCAAGGATTATCCATACATGAAAAAACTCATATTGCTGAAACTCGGCGGAAGTTTGATTACCGACAAAACCAAACCGTATACGGCAAAACAGGACATAATCGCAAATCTTGCGAGTCAAGTCCGTGAAGTATTCGACCGCGACAGGGATCTGCAACTTATCATAGGCAATGGCGGAGGTTCATTTCCTCATTATCCTGCGGTGACGTACCATATGAAGGACGGGATACATGACGAAAAACAAAAAATGGGTTTCTGCATGGTTCAGGATGCCGCCGCACGGTTAAACAGGATCGTGGTTGCGGAACTTCTGGCTCACGATATCCGGGCATGCACCGTAAGTCCGTCATCAATATCGACGTCCGAGAACGGGGAAATCAAAACCCTGTCTCTCGAGTCTATTCTTGGTTTTCTCCGATTGGGTATCACTCCGGTAATTTACGGTGATATTGTGGCCGATTCGGTTGTCGGATCCAAGATCTTTTCAACAGAACAGTTATTGAGTGAACTGGCAAAACGGTTCTCCTCGCACAATATTAAGGTTGCGAAAATCATCCACAATGGGGTAACAAAAGGCGTACTGGACGAAAACGGCAGGGTAATTCCTCTTATTACGAAAAATAATTTCGGCAGACTACGTCATATGTTCTATTCGACTGAGGGATATGATGTGACCGGAGGAATGATCCATAAAGTCGAAGAGTCCCTGGAACTGACGGATCTGGGAATCGAAACGCTGATCATTAACGGATCTCACCAAAAAACCATTCTCCGTGATGCGCTTTTGGGCAAAAAGATTGAAGGAACCGTTATCAAAGCGTAGGAATATTGATTGTCCATCCGTTGGATGTTCTTTTGATGATGCCGAACAGATCGCCTGCGACATATCCCCAGATAACGAGTACTCCAATGATGATAAATATTCCCAGGGCCGCGTTGGTGATTTTGTTCTGTGCTTTCTGTATTTTGTCCTTTTCTCCGTTTGAGGTTATCCAGTCGAGTGCTCCCCAGAGCATATAGATGAGCATGACGAGTCCCGCCAAGACAATGAAAATATTGATGAACTTTCCCAACAGCGTTCCAAGCGCCGCTATGGGATCTCCGGTAAAGGCACCGGATCCCGGGGGCGGCGAAATTTTTCCGATAAATCCCTGTGCAAGAAGTTTCATAGAGGTAAAATATTATCAACGTGTAATACTGCACCGATAAGCCTTACCAGAAAAAAGGCGAGTACTACGAAAATAAGTCCGAGAAGCGAGAATCCGAGACTCTGCTGGGCTTTTTTTATGGCGTCGGGGTTATCTCCGTTTGTCATGATCTGGAATCCCGAATAGAATGCAAAAACCAGAAATAAAATTGCGCCCCCTGCAATCATAAGAGGCAGCACAATATTTACCAGAGAGGCAACGCTTGCAAATCTGGCGGGTTGAAAGGAGTTCTGATCTATCGTAAAGGCATATACCATACTTATGATCATACTAATATAAATGAAAATGGCTGTCAAGAAGACTATAATAGAATCCGACGGCAATACATCGCCGGACAGACGACATGATATACACGGATAACACTCATTTCCCTAAACACGTTGCAATCATTCCCGACGGGAACCGAAGATGGGCAAAACGGGTCCATATGCCGGCCGTTGAAGGACACCGGCGCGGGGCGGATTTGATCGTCAGATTGATGAGGCACGCAAAAAAAAGAGGAGTAAAAGTGCTTTCGGTATGGGGATTTTCGACGGAAAACTGGAAAAGAATGGATAAGGAAATTGCCGGATTGATGGGAATTTTCGAACAGGGCATCAGATATTATTTCAAAGAAATGGTCAGGAACAGGATGCGCTTTATCCATATGGGCAGAAAGGACAGACTGTCGGACTCGTTGCGTTCTCTGATTAAGCAAACCGAAGAGGAAACAAAGCATTTTACTTCGCTTTATTTTCTATTCGGTCTGGATTACGGAGGGAGAAATGAGATGATACGGGCAATCAATACCATTCTGACGGAAAAGCGGAAGTTAGGAAAAAACGGCTTAACTGAGGAAAGTTTCGCACAATTTTTGGACACGAAGGATGCTCCTGTTCCTTTTCCGGATATGGTTATCAGGACAGGAGGCGAGCAGAGGACATCGGGATTTATGATTTGGCAGACCGAATATGCCGAATGGATTTTCCGCGATATTCTGTTTCCGGATTTTTCCGAAAAGGAGTTCGACGAGTGCCTTGATGAGTATTTGCAAAGACAAAGGCGATTCGGCAGGTGAGAGTTAAGGATCGGATTTTTGGTCAGCCAAAGTTTATAATATACATTTATGTTTATTCCTACCTATCAGATAACAAATAAAATACTTAATTCGATTTCAAAAATAGAAGCGGCGGAAGAAGTAATTAAACATTCTCCTTTATTGCCGCTTTGGGAAAAGCAATTCAAGGAAGACGCGATTGTCAGATCCGCGTATCACGGAACGCACATAGAAGGAAACAAACTGGGCATTGACGAGGCAAAGGATGTGCTGATGGGAAAAGAGGTTATAGGAAGACCGAGGGACATTCAGGAAGTCATAAATTACCGGAAAGTCATTGAATTTATCGACGAGGAGGCTAATAAGAAAATTGACAAAATAACGGAACAGCTTATCAAAAAAATCCACAGAATAGTGGTGGATAAAATACTGCCCGCGGATCAGTCCGGTGAATTCCGTCTTAAACAGGTTGTCGTAAAAAATTCCCAGACGGGAGAAATTACGTTTAGGCCTCCTCCGTCGATCGAGGTTCCGTTTCTGATCCGGGAATTTTTGTACTGGCTAAACAAGGATGATAAAGAACTGCATCCGGTGCTTAAAGCGGGAATCGCGCATCACGAGTTTGTCCGGATTCATCCTTTTATTGACGGGAACGGTAGAATTGCCCGGGTCCTGGCAACCTTGATTCTTCTACTTGGCGGTTATGATATCAGAAGATTTTTTTCACTGGAAGAATATTATGACCGCGATGCGGTAACTTATTATCAGAATCTTCAGAAAGCATCAGCCGGAGATTTGACTTCGTGGCTGGAATTTTTTACGTTCGGGGCCTCTGCGGAGTTTGAGAAAATCAAAGAGAAAGTTTTAAAATTGTCCCGTGACGTGAAACTTAAGGAACGGTTCGGAGGCAAGCAGATCTATCTGACCGAAAGACAAATAAAAATCATCGAATATCTTCAGGAAGTGGGATACCTGCAAAACCAGTCCTTCCCCCAGGTTTTTCCGAGTATTTCCGAAGATACCGTACTGAGGGACCTTCAGGACCTTATAAAAAAAAGCCTCATAAAAAAAATAGGGAGTACAAAGGGGGCTAGATATGTCTTGACGAATTGAGATCTTTGCGGCCGGTACGTCATGCGAGTATAATGTAACTGTTAGCCAAGTTCCAACAATGATGGAGCAGAAGTCTCTGGAGATAATTTATTTAGGATTTTTGCTTCCCGGGTTGTTTTCGTTGACCCTCGTCGCTGAAGGATTGTATAAAATTTCCAAACACGAGGAGGGTTTTTTTACTTTCGCGCTCGGTATTCTGTTTTTGGTAGGTTTGGGACTGGCATATCTCTTTTTGTTCCGTTAGCGGGCAATGTCTATCTGTCTTATGCCGGTTTGTTTTGCAAATCGGGATAAAACAGTTTCTTAGAGAGGTATTCCAATCATACTCATTTACGAATGGCATATTAATGTTTTGCGTATGAAATTTCAAAAACTGGCCGGGTATTTCGATAAAATAGAACAGACTTCCTCACGGCTTTCCATCACACATATGCTCGCCGAATTATTTTCTGCACTCCCGGCGCAAGACATTCGGAACACTATCTATCTTCTCCAGGGAAGGGTAGCTCCCCTGTATGAAAAAATAGAATTCAGCATGGCGGAAAAAACGGTAATCAAAAGCATTGTGCTTGCGCTGAATCTGGAAAGGAAATTATTTATCCATCAATATCAGAAAACCGGAGACCTCGGCAAAACCGTTGAATATTTCAAAAAACAGGTGAGGCTTTTTGACGAAAGGGATATGACGGTCGGTGAAGTATATGACGAGTTGTATAAACTTGCGGTGGCATCGGGTGAGGGATCTCAGGAGGTCAAGGTGAAGACTCTTGCGGGCTTGATACGTCAATTGGATCCTCTATCCAGCCGGTATATATCGCGCATTCCGACCGGAGTAATGCGTTTGGGTTTTTCCGATATGACCGTCCTGGATGCGTTGTCCTGGATGCTCAATAAGGACAAAAGCCTGCGCGGAACAATCGAACATGCGTATCACGTGCGGCCGGATCTGGGCGAGATAGCGCACCTGGTAAAAGAAAAAGGCATACGCGGAGTCGAGGATATTCGTCCGAAGGTGTTTACTCCTATTCTTATGATGAGGGCGGAGCGGTTGCCGTCGGGAAAGGAAATCGTGGAAAAAATAGGAGCATGCGCTATTGAACCGAAGTTCGACGGGTTCCGCCTGCAGGTACACTGTAAAAAAAACGGTGAGGTGAAACTGTATTCCCGCAATCTAGAGAACGTTACGTTCATGTATCCGGATATAGTTGAGGGAATAAAAAAAGAGGTCCGGGCGGATGAAGCCATACTTGAAGGGGAGGCAATCGGATTTGATCCTCAAAGCCGGACTTTTCTTCCGTTTCAGGAAACGGTTCAAAGAAAACGGAAATACGACATCGCGGAAAAATCAAAAGAAATCCCCCTGAAATTATTTACGTTCGAGTTGCTGTATCTTGACGGAAAAAGCTTATTGTCCTCGCATTATGCACAGAGACGCGCAAAATTGGAACACATCATACACTCGACCCGTGATCTTTCAAAGGATACGATATTGATTGCTCCGGAAATTATCGCGAAAGACGAAAAAAGAGTCGAACTTGAATTCGAAGACGCCATTTCAAAAGGATTGGAAGGCATTATTGCCAAAAAACTCGACGGAATATATCAGGCCGGGGCAAGGGGTTGGAACTGGATCAAGTTTAAGCGGAGCTATTCGTCAAAAATAGAAGATACGATTGATTGTCTGGTTATGGGGTATGATCTCGGAAAAGGAAAGCGTGCAGATTTCGGCATAGGAGCATTTCTGGTGGGTGTTTATGACAAGAAAAAAGATATGTTTGTTACCGTTGCAAAAATCGGCACCGGGCTTTCCGACGAAGAATGGAAAACATTGAGAGAGAAAGCACAACCTCTCCGTACCGGGGAAAAACCGAAAAATTATGTGATTGATAAAGCAATGGATTGCGATGTCTGGTTAAACCAGCATATCGTAGTGGAAATCAAAGCCGATGAAATTTCCCGTTCTCCCGTACATACTGCAGGACGTACATTAAAGTCGTCAAAGTCCGGTCAGGCAAAGGAAGTGGATACTCCCGGATTTGCGTTGAGGTTTCCCAGGCTTGAGCATTTCAGGCAAGATAAAAAACCGTATGATGCCACGACCCTTCATGAATTAGAGCAGATGTTCCATTCGCAAAAAAAGTAAGACAATTCCTCCGTTCAGAAGAAACGATACTGCGAGCTGTCCGACCGAATGTTTTTTAAGATAGAGCCGTGACCAGAACACCAGCGGAACGGCGAGCCAGAGTACGGAAAACCTCCACCCGAATAATACATTCAGCAACAATGCCGCCGAAACGTTCAGCGCCATATGAAGACTGATTTTCCAGAACAGCGTGATTGCGGTGTTTACGATGATAAGCACGAACATGAGCGCGGTAAGATGAAAAAAAAGAGAATTTCCCCACATATATGCCGCTGCGAGCGAACAGAGGAAACAGGTAATAAATACAAAAAGGGGAGCAATCCGTGAACGCCGGTTTGTGATGTCAAGGTCTTTTATGCGGCCTTTTCTGTAAGAAAAGTAGATATATCCGAAAGGGATGATTACTTGCAGGATTACCGTCAACAACAGCAACAGCCAGAACGCAGGGCCTTTCGTATGGGACCCGAAAAGAAGAAGCAGAATGGATACGGGCCACAATACGGGACCTAAAAGGACCGAGATGAATGTTGCCGCAACCGAGCGAAGATCAAGCAATCCGTGGACCGCAAGAGTATTGAGAAACCGTTTCGGGTATTCTACGAAAAAAGAAAAAGGATGATTCCTGATTCTCCGTCCCGAAACCCGCACCGTAAGATTTCTGTCCACCGCGATCTGTCCTTTCTGTTGCAGTATGTGGATACTCAAATCAACGTCTTCGTGGACAAGCGTATCGTCCGTGCACACGTCTTTTCTCACCGCATGCCAGACTGTTTTGCGCAGGGCCATGTTCGGACCGATCAATCCCTCATGGCCGCCCAACACATGCTTTAACCATACGTGATAGACGGAAAAAAACCATGTGGTTTTCGGATAAAGATCGTAGAACATTCCCAGACCCGAAAGAGCCGCTATCCGGCCGTCTTCAAATCTTTTTTTTATTCTTTCAATCCAGTCCGGAGGGACTACTGTATCGGCATCGCAGCGTGCGATAATGTCGTAACGTGCGGTATCAAATCCTTTGTTTCTTGCAAAAGTAAGACCTTTTTTTTGTTCGCGGACAATGCGTGCCCCGAATTGTTTTGCTGTCATGGCGGTTTTGTCCGTACAGTTATTGTCGACTACGACGATTTCATCGGGGGCAACGGTTTGTGTGTTTAACGATTTGAGGCAGGCGGGAAGATATTTTTCTTCATTATGCGCGGGGATGACGACGGAAATTTTCATAGAGGAGATTTGATATAATCAATAATCGTATGCGAACTCCTTTTTTCTCTATCATTATACCAGCTTTAAATGAAGAGAAATTCCTTCCGCGCCTTCTGAACGATATCCGCCGACAACAGTACAAGGACTATGAAGTAATTGTGGTTGATGCAAAATCCGTTGATCATACCGTGGAGAATGTCGAATCGTTTGCGCAAAAAATAGAGAGGCTCCGGATACTTACCAGCACCAAAAAAAATATCTGCTTTCAGCGCAATATGGGAGCGGCGCATGCGAGCGGACGCTATCTTATTTTCTTTGACGCCGATATACAGATCTATGCGGGATATCTTTCTTCGGTTCATGATGCTATTATTTCCCATCACGCGAAATTTTTGACTACCTATCAGTTAAGTGACGGAAGAAATAACCTTGACCTGATGATTATCGAAACCGCAAATTATATTCTTAATCTTCTTGTTCTGATAGAAAAACAGATGGCGCCGGCATACAATTTTATCGTCAGGAAAGACGTGTTTGATGCGGTGGGGGGGTTTGACGAGGATGCAAAATTCAGCGAAGACCACGAGCTCAGTATCCGAATCGGCAACAGCGGGGTAAGGCTTTATGTGATCAAACGTCATCTGCTGAAATGGTCATTCAGACGGTTGCGGAAGGACGGGAGATTGCCCATTATTTTTAAATATACGATGGCCGCACTCTATACGTTGCTTTTCGGCAAAATTACCCATACGTTTTTTAACTATCCGATGGGCGGTTTATATTTTGCGTCCACTTCGGCAAACTCAACGCAGGATATAGACAGATATTTGGTTAATCTCAGGAAATATTTGAAGCGGTTGGTCAAAAGTTCCGAAACACTGGTCAATAAGACAGGGGACGATCTGGACGAAAAACTGTCATCGGCTTTCAAGCCGCTCAAGAAATATATCGAGCCTAAAAAAGTGAAATCGTTCTTTAATAAGTATCTGTCAAAACTTTCGAGTTCACATCTCAAACCATGATATGACCGGATAATGGTCGGAAAAACGCATATCGATCCGCTCGGTTTTGATATGGTGTACCAGTTTATAGAACACGTAATCGTTTTTCAGTTTGTCGGTAAACAGTCGGCTGTACAACTTGGCAAAAAACTTTTGAAGGAAATTGTATTTTTCAAGTTTTCCGTCGTGCGAAAATTGAATAGTATAGCGTACGTGATTTGTGGCTTCACGGAACCGGTATTTGTCCATGAGCGTTTCGAGCCGTTTTCTTCCGTAAGGGAAATAATTAAAGTCACCTGCGATGATGCCGGGTCTTTTTGCTTCAAGGCTTCTGAAATTCAGCGCCTCTTTGATCTGTTTGATTCGGATTCCGTTTGCGCCGATTACGGTAAGATGAACATTAAATACCGATATCCGTTTCTTGATCCGTTTCAGAAAAAAATCCGTGGCAAGTATTGTACGAGGTTTATTCCCTCCCCTCAGAAAACGCAGTACGCTCAACAGGAATTCATATACGGACTGGGGGAAAAAAAGCGCGGTTGATTTCGACAGGACAACGCTTACGGTACGGTAGAACGTTGCGATTCCGTATATGGTGCCGAATTTCAGGAAGGAGTTGGCGTAATCGGCAAGAGAGTAGCCGTATTTTTCAAGAAAAAGAAGATTTTTTTCACTGGTATCAAGTTCCTGAATGCAGATGATGTCGGGATGATAACGTTCAATAAGCAGTGGAACCTGTGTAAGTGCACGGTTATAGAGAATGTTATACGTCAAGAGCGAAAATTTCATTATCTTATTATACTAAAACTCAGCTCCGGAGTCTTTTTTTGAGTTATCCACTTAAAATAATAAAAAATTAAAGAGCCTTATAACAGTAAAAACTTCATTATATATTCTACAGGATATCTTATAGAAAATATGTTTTTTTCTATGGGTCTTGACAATTCCAGATCGATAACCTATGATTAAGAGTATGAATACTTTTACGTCATATCAAAAGCCCAAACCTGAATTCAGCGGTAAAAAGGATCTGATAAGATTCGTAAAATCCCAGTTTAAGCAGCTCGCAAAGAAAAACCTGAGGATTCCGATACAGCTTTATCATCTTTAAAGAAGACAAAAAAAAGAAGAGCATCACTACCGCTCGTATAAGGGGACGACGAGTAGTAATGCTCTTTTTTTATCCGATTTTTTCAAATCAGATATCTAGCTACAACATTAACAAAATTAACTATCGTTGTCAAGATCTGTTACTGATTAACTTGATACAGAGCCCCAGACCTATCGGTTGATTCAAAAATTTTCTTTCCGATGATGTTGAATTTCGATTCGTCCAACTTAGGATATTTTTGTCTTTCAAGGTCTGAAATAACAACGTACGCGACGTGGTATTTTTTAAGGAGCTCAACCGTTTGCGTTAAATCCTTTGAATCATAAATCGCGGTGATGTCGGGAATCCTGTTGCCGACAACGGTTGGAGATCCTCTCCATAACCATTCGTGTACCCACCAGCCCGCGATCGTAGGCAGACCGGTATTTGCCGAAATCCGTTCGTAGTCGGTATACGAGTCGCCCTGTGCTTCTAGCACCACGGGATCTCCCTTTACGTGCGTATTGAGAAATTCGACGATTTGTGCGTCGGCGGGATAGTCTGTGTTGAGCCATGAGGAACCGTCAAGATTGGGTGTTCTTCCCAGATTTCCGTAATACGAAGGGATTGAAAAAAAAGAATAAATACAGACAAAGAAGGCAAAGAACAGAAAAATTCCGCTCATCACCAGTTTGGTTTTGCCCTTTGTGTTTTTGAACTGATAAAAGGTATAGACGGAGCCGAGCATCATCAT
>JBJKRW010000092.1:0-12167 GCA_046704445.1 Microgenomates group bacterium | reverse complement strand
AATACGTTCGGGAGTACCCTGTTGCGGTATTGTTCTACATGTCTATATAACACAAAACCGCCGAGGAGGAAGCATATAACCGCCACTACAATGAATGCTGCCGCAATACGCACGAGCTTTTTATATTTTGATTTTTTTGATATCATAAAACTACTATGGATGATAATAAGAAAAATAATGATGAAAATCAAATAAATTCGAATAATCAACAACAGAATCAGCCGCCGGTGTCCGACAGCTCCCAAAATGATCAAAATCCGCCGATTTTCGAAAGCGTGCCGGTAGCCGATAATTCAACAAATCAACCCGAACAGCCGCTTCAGCCGGAAGAGGTGCCTCCGGAAATCGAAACTCCCTCGTCAGAAGGCATCGGACAAGAACCAAATCAGCTGCCCAGCGATGCGCCTCCCGTGATGTTTGAAGAAAACAAGAACAAATACTTTATCATCATTGCGGGAGTTGTTTTTTTTGTGATCGTACTGCTTATTTTGTTAAAAGTGCTGTTTGGAGGCGGTTCGAAACCTCAGGCGGTCAATCTGACATATGGGGGTTTATGGGTAAGCATGGAAGTGTTCCAGCCGTTGATTGATCAGTATCATTCACAGCATCCCAACGTTAAGGTAACGTATCAGATGATGGATCCTCAGGAGTACAGGGATAAGTTGATTGCGAGGAGCCAGAATGGACAGGGTCCGGATATTTTCAGGTTTCACAATACTTGGTTGCCCGAAATCAGTCAGTTGGCGGCTCCGATTCCGGGTTCGGTGATGCCGAATTCAGAATTCGAAAAAACTTTTTACAAGGTCGCGCAGCAGGATCTGAAAGTGGGGAACTATTATTATGGTCTTCCTTTGGAAATAGACGGCCTGGTACTTATTTATAATGACAATCTTCTGAAAAAAGCCGGTATTCAGTCTCCTCCCGCAACCTGGGATGATTTGACCAACGACGTCACCAAATTGACGGTCAAGGATAGGCAGGGAAATCTCATTACTTCCGGAATCGCGTTGGGAACAACCTCAAACGTTGAACATTATTCGGATATCTTTGGACTGATGCTCATGCAAAACGGCGGAGATATAAAAAAACTTGACCAGCCCGAAGCGGCGGGAGCGCTGGAAATTTACAGGAAGTTTGCGGAAGAGCCGCAGGGTTTTTGGAGCGATAATATGCCGGATTCAATAACCGCGTTTATCCAGGAGAAGGTGGCGATGATTATTGCTCCGTCATGGGATGTTCTTATGATCAAAAGCGCGAATCCCGACATTTCTGTTAAAGTGAGCGCAGTTCCTTCAGTTCCGGGTTCTCCGGCGCTATCCATTGCAAACTACTGGGTTGAGGGAGTTTCCAAATACAGTAAAAATCAGCTTGAGGCGTGGAAGTTCTTAAAATATCTCACACAAAAGGACAGCATGACCAAACTTTACGAAATTGAAACAAAGACGAGACTTTTCGGAGAGCCGTATTCCAGGGTTGATATGGCACAACTTCTCGTGCAAAATGAGTATATAGGCCCGGTAATCAAACAGGCAGATTCGTTTGTATCAATTCCCACAATCGACCGCACGTTTGACAACGGGCTTAACGACCAGATAGATCAGTATATTAAAAACGCAGTAAACGCTACAATACAGGGAGTGTCATATTCCGAAGCGTTGAAAACGGCACAACAGGGAGTGTCCCAGGTTTTGAATCAGTATAAAATAGAATAATAACAGTATGGATATACCGCTTTTTTCACACAAAAAACAATCAAATACGTATCTGGGCCTGTTTCTAAAGGAACAGGAGGGAATAGGAATAGTAATGGTACTTCAGAACGGCAAAATTACCGTTATACATCAGGAAAAGTTTACGTACACGAACGGTTGGGATACTATTGTTGAAGACATCGACGAACTATTGCTGAAACTGGAAAAATCTACCCACGCGGAATTGAGGGAAACCATTTTTTTCGTCTATTCGCACTTCATTGATCCCCATACCCAGAACATAAAAAAGCAGTATCTTCAAAAAATCAAGGATATCGTAAAAAACCTTGAGTTGGAGGCGCTTGGATATATTGAATGTTATGAGGCCGTGGTCCGTTTTCTTGAAGTAAGGGAAGAGATGCCGCTGACCGCAATTCTGATAGAAATCGACAAAACAAAATTGACGATGATGGTCTACAAGGGAGGCAAACAATCGTTTTTAAAGGTTATTGCACATACCGGCAATCTGATTGAAGACCTGCTTGAGGGTTTTAATGAAATGAAAGGGATGTTTTTATTGCCGGCGCGTATGATTCTTTATAATTCCACGGATCTTGACGACGCGTCTACAAAAATCATATCGTACCGTTGGAGCGAAAAACTTTTTGCGCAGATTCCGCGGGTAGAAATCGTTAAAAACAGTGATATAATTACGGGTCTTGCGCGTATTTTCGAACAGCAGGTTGCTCAAAAACAAACCTCTATCCAATCCTCCGATCAGGGAAAAAAGGAGATCATGGGTTTTGTCGTCGGCGGTGATCCGGGACAAAAACCGGTACAGCAAGACGTTCCGTCAACCTCAAAGTCAAAATCTTCGTTTCCCTTTTTTTCCGTATTTTCAGGATTTGCAAAAATAAAGCCGAGCGTTAATTTTAAGGAAATTCCTTCTTTTTTTGCCCGATTCAAAGTTTCCAGATCGATCGGTGTATTGTTCGGGATAGTCATTATATTGCTTGGTCTTTTTTTGAATGAATACTTTTTGCATAAGGCGAAACTCACTGTTTTTGTTTCTTCGCAGTCTGTTTCTTCGGACGTCCCGGTTACCGGTTCATACTCGGGTTCCGATCCTTCTGCGTTGCTGATCCAGGTTGCTACCGCATCTGCGGATTATAGCGCAAGTCAGCCGGCGACGGGAACTCATCAGGTAGGAAAAAAGGCGACGGGAACCGTAACGATATACAATTTCGATAATGTACAAAAAACTTTTAACCAGGGAACTGACCTAACCGTTGATAACCTCTCTTTTACTCTTGATAACGATGTCAAAGTTGCGTCGGCATCCATTTCATCAAGTAACGAAACGGTTCCGGGTCAGGAACAGGGGTCGGTTACCGCCGGTGACATCGGTCCGTCATACAACATAGACAAAGGGAAGCGTTTTAAAATTGACGAACTCGCCGAAACAATATACTATGCAATTAATGACAGTTCATTCACCGGTGGGTCCGCAAAACAGGTAACAACGGTGTCTAAGAATGATCTGAATAATCTGGACAAAACTATTCTCAGTCAGGCAAAAACAAAAATGAGGAATACGGTTAACGTTTCCGCACAGGAGAAGATTATTGATTCGTTGAGTTCCACCTCCATAAACAGAATTACGTACTCAAAAGAAGTGGGTGAGGAAGCACAAAGCGTCAACGGACAAGCAAAAGTAGATTACAGCTACCAGTATTATGACGATAACGCCATGCGGGATAGGCTTATCTCTGCACTTCAGAAAGAGGTAAGAAGCGGGTTAAGCCTGACAAAGGACAGTATCTATTACTCGATTAAATCCGTGAGGGTGAACGGGAATACGGTTTCGCTTGATGTTTCCGCAAACGCCAAGGCGGTTCAGTCTGTAGACAAAAATAAGCTTCAGGTTATGCTGACAATAAAGACCTCCGCACAGGTGAAGGACATACTGCGCAATTCGTATCATGTTACGTCGTATCAATTGAGCAACCAGGATCCCATTCCTTTGCTTGGACTATTCATGCCTGTGTTCCGGAACAACATTCAGATTGTGAGTTCTTCGGAATGAAACTATGCCTTTATACAGATATTTGAAGGAGAATACGTCTCCCCAAAAAAAAGCGGTTCATTATGCTTCGTATATATCGCTTACGATAGGAGCGTTGCTTCTCTTTTGGTCTTTTTATCCGATCTTATCGTTTGAACTCTATTCGCGTCTTTTTTTTCAGAATAATGTGCGTACCCCCGTACCTCACGATAAAATTACGTCTCTGGAGCAGGCGAGTTCTGTTTTGGGAAGCTTTACCATGTTTTCAAACAATCTTCGTGATTTTACCCAGGCGGATCTGTGGTTCCCGACAAAACCCCAGTCCGTTATGCAGGCGCATACAAACATAAAGGATTATTATCTTTCAATTCCTAAGATCAACATAAAGGACGCCCACGTTGTGGTAGGAGGTGAGGACCTTTCCAAATATCTGGTCCATTATCTGCCCCAATCCATGCCGGGTGAATACGGAAACGTGGTCATATTCGGACATTCGACTCTTCCCCAGCTTTATAACAGTAAAGATTATAAAACCATCTTTACCTATCTTCCTTCCCTGGAAAAAGGGGACAAAATATATGTGGATGTCAACGGAATTCAGTATGAATACGAAGTCTACGATATGTTTGTTGTCAACCCCGACAAGATCTCGGTTCTGGATCAACAGACAGATGCTTCTTATCTGACTCTAATCACCTGTGTTCCTCCGGGAACATGGTGGAAGAGATTGGTCGTCAAGGCAAAATTGACGCAGCTTCCCTCATCCTCGCGTTGAAAAGGCCCATAATATATGTTAAAATGGGCCGTATGAAAACAGGCCCAGAAGAAAGATTTAGGTTATTGTTGTCGTCACTATTACATATTATTTTCAAGTCCGCATTTGGCGTAATACGGTCGGTAATCTGGATAGGAGAGATAACCAAGAACATAATTGCATTTCCTTTCATATCTATCTCAAAACTATATTCCTTTTCGGTATCAAGGTCGAGATTACTGCAACTTACTATAATAAAATATATCAAAAAATATCTATTAAAGATAAAATCGTACCGTATTCCTACCTTTCACACGCCTTCATTTCGTATTCCGCAGTTTCGGTTTCCGACAATCCGGATTCCCCGTGTCCGAATACCGTCAGTTTCAATACCGTTCGATTCGATCCGTCGCGCACGTCCCGGAAAGAAACTGTCAATGCGAAATTTTACCCGCTTGTCAATAGGATGGCGTATCAGGACAAACGCTGTTTTTTCAAAGATCGGAGAGTTTTTCAGAAAAAAGAAAACCAAAGTGAAAGAACCGGTTCAAAGTAAAATGCCAGCCCCCATTCATCACAAACGGTCAAAGCTCATCACCATCAAACTCAGATATTTTTTACTGGGGTCGATAGTGACACTTATCATGGTATTCGTGTACCAGTCGTATGTGTTTGTGAAATCGCTTCCGCTTCCCAACATGATCGGAAAAGTCAACTATTCACTTTCTACGCATATATATGACAGGAACGGAAAGGTATTGTACGAAATTTATCATGACCAGAACAGAACTCCGGTTATTTTGGATGAGCTTCCGAAATACATTGCCGAAGCAACGGTTGCGATAGAAGACAAGGATTTTTATCATCATAACGGAATTTCGTTGGTATCCGGAATCCTCAGGGCAATAAGGGATATGGCACTTCATCATGGGTTACAGGGTGGATCAACCATTACGCAGCAACTCGTGAAATCGTCTCTGTTGACTCCAGAACGGACAATCCAGAGAAAAATCAAGGAAATGATACTTGCGCTTTGGACAGAGAGACTGTATACAAAAAACCAGATCCTGGAAATGTATCTGAATCAAGTGGCCTATGGAGGTTCATCATACGGCATTGAAGAAGCTGCTCAAACATACTTCGGAAAACAAGCGAAAGATTTGAGTCTGGACGAGGCTGCGCTTCTTGCAGGTTTACCGCAGGCTCCGTCCACGTATTCTCCGTTCAATAATCCCGAAGCCGCCGTAAAGCGGAGAAACGAAGTATTGCAGGCGATGGAAGAGCAGCGTTACATAAGCATGAATACCATGAATCAGGCGGAAAAAGCTCCATTAAAAATAGTTCCTCCGAAGACTACAATCCGCGCTCCTCATTTTGTGTTTTACACCAAGGCAAATCTGGAATCTTTATACGGAATCGCTCAAGTGGAAGAGGGCGGGTTGAAAGTGACCACGACCCTTGATCTTGATATCCAGAACGAAGCGGAAAAAATCGTAAACGAGGAGCTTGCGAAGTTAACCGGCATGCATGTAACCAATGCGGCGGTGTTGATAACCAGACCTTCAACCGGAGAGATTCTTGCCATGGTGGGTTCCGCCGATTATTTTAATTCGCCTTCGGGGGCCTTTAATGTTACAACGGCATTGCGTCAACCCGGAAGTTCTATCAAGCCTATCATGTATTCTCTGGCGCTTCAAAAGGGGTTCACCGAAGCAACCATCATAAACGACAGTCCTACGGTATTCAGTGTTCCGGGTTCGCCACCCTATCGTCCGGTAAATTACGACAATAAATTTCACGGCAATGTTCCCCTGCGGTATGCGCTCGCGAATTCGTTTAACGTGCCGGCGGTTAAGACTCTAAATGCTATAGGCGTAAGCAATTTTGTTAATTTCGCGCAACAGATGGGGATTACTACTTGGACTCATCCCGAACGTTACGGTCTGTCGCTTACGCTGGGGGGGGCGGAAGTTAAAATGGTGGATATGTCCGAAGCTTTCGGAGTGTTGGCAAATGAAGGATACAAGGTACCGATTACAGGATTTTTGAAAGTAGACGGCGCGAACGGTGAAGTACTTAATGAACTCCGCCCGTTCAGAACCAGGGTGCTTGATCCCGGTATTGCGTATATCATGTCCGACATTCTTTCGGACAATTTTGCCAGACAATGGGAATTCGGTTCTCATTCAAGTCTGGAAATTCCGGGATACAGGGTAGCGGTCAAGACAGGTACGACAAACGACGTCAAGGACAACTGGACCATAGGATATACCCCCGACTTTCTTGTAGCGGTATGGGTAGGAAATAACGACAATACGCCGATGAACCGATATCTGGTTTCGGGAATTACCGGGGCGGCTCCCATCTGGAACAGGATAATGAGTTATTTACTGAAAAACTACGGGCCGGACAACCAATGGTATACTATGCCCGACGACGTAGTGGGAAAAACATGTTACTTCGGAAGAACAGAATACTTTATCAAAGGAACGGAAAACGCGGTTCACTGCAGCGAAGCGTTGTTCGGAACTTCTCCTACGCCGACTCCCACTCCTCAGCCCTGAAAGTGAAGAGTTATTTTTCAGGTAGAATAAAATCGAATCCTACCAGCGGACGTAGTATTTCGGGTATTGCGATTGAGCCGTCCTTGCGCTGATAATTCTCCATGAGTGCGATAAGTATTCTCGGCGAGGCAAGTGCAGTGTTGTTGAAGGAGTAGCAGTATTCCGTTTTTCCCGACTTTGTTTTGTATTTAATGTTCAGCCTTCTGGTCTGGAAATCTCCCATGATGGAGTTGGACATGGTTTCGCCGTACGAATTTCTCGAAGGCATCCATGTTTCTATGTCGTATTTTTTGATCTGCGGTTCTCCCATGTCTCCGGTACACATAAGCAGTACCCGGTAAGGAAGGTTGAGGTCCTGCAGTATTTCTTCCGCATTTTTCTGCAACTCTTCATGGACGGTACGTGCATAATCAGGCTTATTCGGTCCGATGACTACCTGTTCGACTTTCCAAAATTCATGAACGCGGTACAATCCTTTGGTATCTTTTCCGTATGCCCCGGCTTCTCTCCTGAAACATGAAGAAAAGGCTGCATATTTTTTTGGAAGTTCTTTTTCCGCAAGCGTTTCATTTGAATGATATGCGGTAATAGGAACTTCCGCGGTTCCTGCGAGATATGCGTCTTCGTCATTGAGTTTGTATACTTCCTGTTCACCCCAAGGAAACTGGCCTGTCCCGAAAAGGGTAAATCCTTTCACAATGGAGGGGGCGATAAAAGGCGTAAATCCTTTTTGATACAACTTCCTGAATACGTAGAACATAAGCGCGGATTGCAAAAGCGCAAGCCCGTTTTTCAGAAAATATCCCCGAAAACCCGATACTTTTGATCCCCGTTCAAGATCTATAAGTTGGAGCGATTTTCCAAGTTCAATGTGTGAACGGGGATTGAAATCAAATTCCGGCTTGTTACCCCATGTTCTGATTTCTACATTGAAAGAAGCGTCTTTGCCGACCGGTACTTCGTCCAGAGGAATATTCGGCACCATCAGGAGAAGCTGTTCAAGTTCGATTTTTGTGCGGTGCAGTGAATTCTCAAGTGTCTTGAGTTCTTCTTTGATTGCTCTACCCCGTTCGCGTGCAGCTTCGTCCGTCTTTTTTCCGGATATATTGTTTCTTTCTTCACGCAAATTCTGGATTTGCAATATAAATTTTCTTCGTTGGTCGTCCAGTTGTAAGATTTTATCAACATCCACCTGTCTATTTTTGTGGCGTGCGGCAAGAATGACCTTATCCTTGTTTTTTCTTATGTAATCTAAACTAAGCATAGATTAAATATCTTTATTTGTTATTTTTTAATTCTAACACATGGTCCTGGATTTTTTTGACGAGTCTGTACGAGGCGGCACGTCTATGATTGATGCGGAGGTGTTCTTCCTCGGTCAGTTCGTCATAATACCGATCCAACGACCCGACGATAAAAAGCGACCGATAGGGATACCCTTGGACACGACGGGAACTTGGTTTTTCTGCAATCCGTCCGCATATGGTTCCGTGTGAAAAAAACACAGAGTTGCTTTGCGGATCTTTAAAGCATAACCACGTTTGAAGCGTGGCTTTACGCTTAAATCGGGGCGTATTCTTAAGCTGCATAAGTGTCATACGGATGAGTTCGTTGTCAGAAGCCTGATGACCCGGCCACCTTCGTGAGCGTACTCCCGGAGCACCGTCCAAAGCATCGATACATAATCCTCCGTCATCGGCGACGACAGGGAGGTTTGAGGCTTGCGAATAAAATTCCGCTTTTATTAACGCATTTTTCCTGAAGGTATTTCCGCTTTCTTCAGGGCTTTCCTTTATGTGAGCTTGACTAAGTGAAATCAGTGTAATACCGAATCGGCTAAGAGAGGCGAAATATCGACCGAGCTCTTTAAGTTTTGCGCGATTATGTGTTGCCAGAAGAATTTGTTTCATAGGAATAATCAGATTAATTATAGTCAATTTTTAAAAAATACTTCAAATGTATAGAGTATGAACGGGTTTGTTTACTTGCGGAGCAAATATGTTTTTGATAGCATGGAGCAACACATACGGTTGTGTTTTTTTATTATGCGAGAAGTTTCAAAAAATGCTCTATTAGACCAACAAGCATGGGCTCTTTTGTCAAGACACTCTGCTTATGCATTTATTCATGACGATCTTCCTCTTTCTCCGGTTATTTTTGCTACTCATGGAGGAGTAAAGGCACGAATGTTCACTGCAAACCATGGTTTGCATACCTTGACTCCTGAGGCGCTGTTCTTATTAGGTATCGATCCCCACACTCACGATTTATTGATCAGAGCGGGCGGTAACGCGGAAAAACAATATAAAAACCTGTCGGATACGGGACTTGTTGCACCGTACACACATGAAGGAATTCCCAGGCCTGTCGCGATTGCGGTGGCAAAACTGAAGGGTTTATTACATGCGTGTTTTGAGTCTGGTCTAAATTTATTTGATGCTTCTTATCGGACGTTTCCCGCAATAAAAGGTACGGACTGGGTTTATGGTATAGGAAACAAGATTAAAGAGGAGGATGGTTTGACAAGTTTTGTACGCTTCTCGCCAATCATAACGCCTGCCGTGGAATGGATGGTTAACCAACCGAATACCCCCGAAGATCTAGAAGAGGTTTTTGGATATTACACGGACGGAATCAGGCATATCTACTCTTTGCATGGCCAGGCGGTATTTATACCGGGGACCAGAGTAATCCGCGCCGGGATCAGTGTGGCCGACTTGGGAGAGTTTACTCAAGATGGGGAGGTCATCGAGAAAGAGAAGGAGAGGGCGCTGAATGAGGGGATAGGAGTCAGGGCGGGCGGAATTCATATACCGGACGCACTTCGGAATGGTCTTATTATTCCCGGTTCGGGAAGGCTTTTTCTTTTTCGTCAGGAATTCGGTCCGGTCGGAATGGATCAAGCGGAAAGAATAAGTATGGCAAAACCAACACCTGTATCACACACAGAACCAGTATTTTCCTATTATGTCAATCTCACCAGCACTCCCGACGGAAGAGGAATCCGTATGACAGACGAGGATGCGCTGCATGTGGAACGGGGAGTTGTGGATATCCCTTATTTGCTTCCAGACGGTTCGTGAAAAAATCCGCTTGAAACCCGCGAAAAAATATGTACAATAGATTATGGATCTTTTACTAATTACCCCGCTTGCACAAGGCGAGGTTTTTTGTTTTCAAGAATCAAGACTGGCATGAAGAAACGGAAATTTTACATTATTAAGGGAGTCCGACTCCCATAGCGCGTACCCGCCTGTTAAGGCGGGTTTTTTTATTATGGCGGAACGGTTTACTATTATTACCAATCCGGAGAATATTAAATCCGGCGTATATGCAAGACTCGGATATGCGGTAAGCGCAAATGGGCTTTATGCAAAAGGGGCATTTGCCGAGGAACGTTTTGACCGCGCATTGGGAATAGGATTGGTGGCACCGTTTATGCCCGGCGGGCATAAAGGGCTTCCGTATGTGGTGGGAGCTGCGCTTGAGAAACTGATGATTGCATATGATGACCTGGACGAACCGAGCGCGGCCACTGATGCGTGTTGGTTCAGAGGTTCATTTATAAATAAGCCCGGAGAAAATATTGATGGAGCCGTGAAATGGTGGACGGACAGATTGAATGCAGACTTGTACAATATAGGAGGACTTGCGGTGGCCGATCCCCTCAACAATGATATCAGGATTTCCGCGATGATAGTACGTTGCGGGAGAATCAACCCACGGGTTACCGTAGACGAGCTGCGCCGATCCATATACGACTGCAGAAATTCAAACAGCGGAGGGATTAATTTCACGAGAGCGTTAGACGAGGGATTAATTGTTGTTCCGGGAGATGAAATTGCATGGAGAAAGGTAGACTTTGGCCGGTACAAGCGGCAAGTATTGGAAACCATGGATATGCGGATGAACCGCCGGTACCATGCAAAGGTTGTTGACAGCGGGAAGCTTAGGATGGATAGATTGCACGAGGATAAAATTATCGGCATGATGTTCGGAGTTACCCCCTTATAAAGGGAACTATTATTTTTTTTACCGCCGGAAGGCGGATTTTTTGGCGCAAAACAATGGAAACGCTAGTTCGACAATCGCTTGATGAGATTACCCGCAGCCCCGAATCATATCTTATGGGAAGCATTCCGGTGACATTAATGCTTCCCAAATACGTGGTTCCAGATCAGGACGGGGTGGCGACAACGTTCAGTCCCAAGCAGATTCACAGGGGCTATCTTCATCAAATGAACAAAAGCGGGATGCCGTCGGCGTTATTGTCGGAGCACGGTGCTGGATTGGCCTGCAATACTCATTCGGACGGCAGCAGGACCATATTTGCGTTTGCTCCTTCTTCCTATGTGGGATCTGACGGTGATCATTTGATTGCGTGGGTGTTGGGAAAACATGATTCCCAAACCCAGCCTTCTGTTGCGGACGTGTCGGTTATTCAGGGCATTGAAGCGTTTTCCATGGCTGCGGACATTCTTGGAACATATCGGGAGAGCGGAAACGGAAAACATATGTTTTTGGGAATAAATTTCGGAAACAACGAAATAGAAAGACAGTCCGTTCAAAGCATTAAAGAGTTGCATATGCACCTTGTGCGTATGGGAAGTCAGGATATTGCGTCATTTATTCCGAGATCGTCAAGGGAGGCGAATCATCTGTTCAGCGATCCTCTTGCTTCATTGGGAACGGGGTTGATTGAACATGTGATTCTGCCGAAAATGCGCGGAAAAATTCCGGAAACAATAATAGCGGATATGTTTCATTTCCGTGATTATTCGCTTCAGTATCCGCGGGGATATTTTTTCCGGTTGAAGCAAGGACCGGAAACCCTAAAAGATCCTGATTTTTTCAAATTCCTGCAGGAATTTCACCAAACCATGAGCGGGGAGTATGCAAGATTGCTTCACTGTTTCTCAGCAGGAGAAAGAGAGATAAGCAGAGCGAGGATCATCGGTGAAGAAGACCAGCAGGATAGGGAATTTTTTGCAAGACCCAAGCCCGTTTCCGACAGGGGACAGATCGACAGGAATGCCATCCACAGAAACCTTGCCGCATATGTATCGGAACATCGGAGTCTGTCAGGTACGCCA
>JBJKRW010000091.1:0-2880 GCA_046704445.1 Microgenomates group bacterium | reverse complement strand
CGCAAAGCGTTTTTTCTCGTAATGATTGCGGCAGCGTGTTGGGCGGTGGAAATTGTGATCGCAAAATATGCATTTTTACACGGAGAGAATCCTTATACGTTTGAATTATGGACGTCGGGGATCAAGTTCCCTTTTTGGGCATTGATCGTATTCCATAAAAAAGCGGATTTTTCTAAGATAAACAGACGTGATTTATTAACGCTTTTTATTATCGGATTCGCAAACGCAATAGGAATTGGGCTGATGGAATCGTTAGCCGTAAGATACACGTCCGCTATTAATTACGCATTTTTGATACGTTTTGTCGTGTTATTTACGATGTTTTTTGCGCTTTTCTTTTTTAAGGAACGGCTAAGTAAAAAAAAGATTATTATGGCAATTACGATAATTGCGGGAGGATATCTTTTACAGTCAAACGGATCAAAACTAAGTTTCCACCTCGGCGATATGTTTACCCTCATAGAGGCGCTGGTTATCGCGTTTGTCAATAATATTCTTGTCAAAAAGACAGTCATGAAAATGCATCCGGATTTTTCCGCCGGGGTTTCCTATTTATTCGGAATTGGTTTTTTAATCATTGTCCTGCTGATGAGAAACGCACCCCGTTTTCCCGTCAATTACGTCTGGATTATTGTGTATGCGGGTTTGAGCATTCTCCTGATACAGTCGCGTAATAGGGCGTACAAGATATCTTCCGCGACATTTGTCACTATGGTTATGTCGTTTACGCCTGTTTTTACGTTCGGACTGTCAAGTCTGTTCCTCGGCGAGTCCTTGACTGCGATTGAACTTCTGGGTGGTCTGCTGATCATCTCCGTCGGTTTTATGGCCGAGTATCTGAAGATATAAAGGACACCTAACAAGATTCGACCGTAGTTGAAAATATCCTATAGTTGTGATATACTAACGGCTGATGAATATAGATATTTTTCACAGAAACGGTGCTTTCCGAAACGACTACCAAAGTAAGATACGGGTGCCGCAATATATGCTTGATAGGATAAAAGTCTCCAGACTGCAGACAATTGCGCCCTTTATAGTCGAGTTTGGAGCATTGTTGGGCAGGGCAGCGATAAATGTGCGAAATGACGTTACCCAAGCTCCCGAATGGCTTAAATGGCTGAATGCCGGATCTTTTCATATTCTTCAACTTCTTCAGCAGGCTCCCTCTGCGGAGAAATTAAATCCCGAACTTATTATTGCCGATACGGCTCTTTCTTTGATTGCGGTTGCAACACTCGGATGGGCCATAAACAAAGGTGTTGATATGTTCCGTTGGCGGTCAAAGGTACAAAAAATTCAGGAAGATATTATGAAAAGCGGCAATCTCACGTTTCCCGTGGGATTGGTTCGTCATCCCGTGTTATTGACTCAACAGCATTCCTTTCTTCCCGATCTGCTTGAAGATATGAGCGGTTTGACCGGGCAGCAACCCTTTCTTATGACACAAAATAACGATCAGAGCAAGATTGCCGATCCTTACGCAAAAGAGAATCAAAAAGACGGAGAACCTCTTACTGCGGCATGGCTGCAGGTTCCGAAACCATATGATGACAAATCTCTTCATGTTGCGGATATCAATACCGCTTCCGAACTGGTTATTCTTACTACGCAAACCGACAGACTGGTGCTTTCGTCGGATAAAGACATGGGTATTTCCACGGAAGACGCATTGAATACGGTCGTAACCGCATACGGTATGAAAAAAAAGAGTCAAGGAGACCCTCTTCATATATTATTGTTTTTGCCTTCACGGTCACAGATCCGTATTCCGGTTCAGGATATCAAGAAAAAAAAGAAAAGCGTTCCTCAATATAGGATATATCAGTCGGCTGAAGAATATCTGAAGCGCAAGGGTATTTCTCTTGAACATATCACCATACAGTATATGGACGAAATGCTTGCGGACGAAATCCGCAAAAAAGGACCGGTAAGCAGGATGAGCGTAGATAATGAATATTATGACCCCATGATAAGATTCCTGAACGATCCAAAATATATGATTCAGCAAACGCCACAAGGGAAAGGGTATACGGTTGTGTACAAAAAAAAGGACGGAAAAGCATTGTTTGATGCAAGCGGGCTTGATGCGGAAGATAAACCGCTTCTTATTATCGACGACAAAAAAGACATATCCGAGGCCCATCGTGAAGGGATTCGCTATATCTGTATCCAGGAAATGATTGAAGAACAAATCCGGCAATTTATGACCCATAGAGAAGATAACGAACGCATCAAACAACTTCATCATACCCGTTTGGAGAGCGCGATGGAAGGATTTTTCGGCGTAGACGAAGCGATTCTCCACCATGCCCATTCACAGCTGGGAAATGACTTATTGAAACTTGTTGAGCTTTTACCTTCATATTCCGATCAAATCAATGTTCCCACGAAAAGATTTAATTTGAGTGCTTCGTATCATGTATGGCATGAAGCCCAGATGCCGGGAAAAAGATATCATTCGAGTAATGCAAACATAATGTATGCCGCAATGAGGAGAAACAATTCCGGAAACTTTTCCGCCACGGACCTTGCGAAAATGTATTATCATGCGAGCCTGCCTTCAAAAGACCAGATAGGGTCTATGGACACGTTGTTACAAGCCCTGTATGGTTTGGGTCTGGTTTTCAGGATTAAAGGGAGATATTTGGATGGTAAATGGATGTATGTGTATGGGCGGAACGAACATATGGATATAGCGGAATATCTCAACATGATGGGCGTTCATGTGGATAAGGATGAGTAAAAAATTTCTTAAGTTCGCAAACGAAGTGCACCACTTGAGTTAGAATTGGTAACTCGAGAAAGGAGGTGCACTATGAATAAATATCATCATTTAAGTCTGGAAGAGAGGGAAAAACTTTTTGCTTGGAGATTAAT
>JBJKRW010000090.1:0-25174 GCA_046704445.1 Microgenomates group bacterium | reverse complement strand
GTTTATATTTGTCAACCTCCCCCTTGTGGTGTTTGACATGCGGCACCATTTCATTAATCTGTCCAATCTTGTCAAGCTTTTTACACAGGAAGGAATCGTCGGGCATAGCTCATATATCTCAAGATTTCTCGATACGGTTGCCATGCTGTTTCAGCACAGTTTTCAGCTTCCGCTCTATCCGGGACTTGGCGTGATATTGTTTTTTTTCCTGCTGGTTCTTTATTTTATTCTCAAAAGAACATCATTAAACGCGTTCCTTCAACTGAATTTTCTCAATCTGTTCTTTTACCTTTTCGGTTTTGCGTTGTTAAACAGCGGCAGATTTCCTCATTATTACGGTCCCGTATATTTCAGTTTTTTTCTGATATTGTCTTATTTGTTGTATCTCGCTATTTCTCGCCTCAGGCCCGCAGGCAGTGTGATCGTCCTGCTTTTTATCATTTCCTATGTATTCATCCAGTCACGGCATTATTACTTCTTTTTCGGTAAGGGAAATAATCAAATCAGACAGTCGCAGGAAGTGGCGGATTTTCTCGCAGAAAAAATCCAGAACAAGCCTTTCAATATTGCGACCTGGCCGGTTGAATTCAACGAAGACAACTATCTTTATTTCCTTGAACTTAAAGGCCTTATCCCCGCAGACCGGGCCAAAGTGCAGATTACCAGCCAAATGTTCGTGCTCTGCAACAAAGAACCCTGCGAAGTCATCAATTCCCCTTCCTGGAACATATCCATGTTCGGAAAGGCAAAAATTGATAAAATATGGACAATAGACAATATTAAAATCTACAAATTGATTCACGCCACATAACATATGCAGATATCGCTGGTTATTCCGTGTTATAACGAAGAGCTTAACATACAAAAGGGGGTATTGGACAAGATCGGAAACTTTACCAAAGATAACGATCTGTTCAGGGAAATTATCATCGTAGACGACGGTTCGAAAGATATTTCAAAAGGAATTATCCGCGAAAAATATCTTCCTCAGTTTCCGAAGTTCAGACTCGTCGAAAACAATCATCAAGGCAAGGCGTATGCGGTGATAACAGGAATAGAAAAAGCGCGGTCATCGTATGTCATGTTTTCCGATATTGATCTTGCAACACCTCTTGAAGAATCCCAAAAACTTGTGCAGGAAGCGGAAAACGGGTACCGGATCGTTATCGGATCAAGAAATTCGCACCGGTACGGAGCACCCTTTCTCAGAAAACTAATGGCCGTCGGGTTCATTTTTTTCCGCAATCTGTTGATTGGATTGAAAGGAATAAAAGATACGCAATGCGGATTTAAACTCTTCCAGAGAAAGGCCGCGCTCGATATCATCTCCAGGCTGATTGTTTTTAAAAAAGGAAGACACATTCAGGGGTCTTCGGTTTCCGCGGGTTTTGACCTCGAATTTCTTTTTCTGGCAACCCGTATGAGATACAAAATCAAGGAAATCCATGTGGCGTGGAAACATGTCGAAACAAAAAACGTCAATTTCCTTAAAGACACCCTTGAAACTTTTCAGGACATCATGCTTATCAAATACTACGACATAATGCATAAATATGCCTAAATCGATCGAAAAACAGGCGTCAGCCAATGCCGGTTTTAAACCTTGGGATTTTATTGCGGTTCTGTGTATCCTTTTATGTGCCGGTCTTCTTATTTTTTATAAATTTCCCCAAATCCCCCAGCATCTTTCCTTTGACGAAGTATCATTCGCGAAACTCGCGCTTTCGCTTGCCCGACACTCCTATATCCCCTACAGCCCCCTGGCAACAGGACATTCAACCCTTTATTTTTACGCGTTATTGCTTTCGTTCAGGCTATTCGGAGTCGGAAATTTCGCCTTACGCCTTCCCTCCGCTCTGGCCGGCATAACAAGCGCGGTGCTTTTTTTTCTCTGCATGCGCACCGTTTTCAACAATCTTATACATATTCCGCAGGATAAAAAGAAATTTATTCGCGCACTGCCTTTCGTATTGGGCTTTATACTGTTGACCTCCCGATGGTTTTTTGACTTTGCACGCTTTTCCTTTGAAGCGACGTTTCTTTTGTTTCTTGAATTGGGCTCATTATACTTTCTGCTTCGTTTCCTTACCGGAAAATCGGATAAAAAAGCTTTTATGTATATATTTCTTTCGGGAATTTTCGCAGGATTCGCATATAATTCGTATACTCCCGGAAGGATTTTTTTTCTTGTTCCTCTGCTGCTTACCATAGTGCATACGGTACATTCACACAACTTTACCGATCTTAAGAATAAGCTTATCCGTCCCCTTGTTTGTTTCCTTATTCCTTTCATCCTGCTTGCCTTGCCTCTTACGTTTTATCTGTCCGTACACCCGGACAGCCGGTTTGACAAGCAGTTTTTCCTGAAAAACACCGAGATGACTGTGGCGGAAAAACTTGATTTTCTCGGACGCAACATATCCTCAATCGCGCTCGAATTCAACGTCAGGGGAGATATAAACGGAAGACACAATTATCCCGGAAAACCCGCGCTTAATCCGGTACTTGGCATTCTTTTCCTTGCCGGATTGGCGATCGCGATAAAAAACTGGCGATCAGAAATCAACACGCTTTTTCTTTCTTATTTCCTGATTTCCCTTATCCCAGCCGTTCTCACCTATCCGTGGGAAAACCCAAACATGTTGCGCACGTATACCGTCATTCCCTCCCTGGTCTACTTCATGGGGATCGCACTGATCAAAACATACGGGCTTGTCCGCAGGCCGTTAAGCAAAAAGCTTCTGTTCGGACTTTTGATTCTGCTCCTGGGTTTGTCCTCCATTTACGAAATCCGTACCTATTTCGTTTATCAGACAAAAGTTTTTCCGAAAGCTTTTGAAATTAAATATCCGCTGCCTCAGGCTCTCAAAATGCCGTTGTGATAGAATTAAAACAATATTCTATGTCCAAGTTTATTAAAACTCACCTTCTTGTCATCTGTTTCCTCGTTTTCTATTTTTCCATAACGGCGTACAAATTCGCCGCCCATCCTACTCCTTTTTATGACTGGGACGAAAGCATCTATGCACAGGTCGGAAAAGAAATGGTAAATCAAAAATCCCTGGTTCCCCTATGGCAGGGTCAAAACTGGCTGGACAAACCGCCGCTCGTACCGCTCGCATACGGTATAGTCGAATCAACGGTTCCGCTGCCCCCCGAGCTTTCTACCCGTCTTTTCACGTTGCTGTTGTCAATTGCGGCACTGTTTATGGTTTATCTGCTGTATTACAGGCTAACCAAAAACACGCTTATTCCTCTGCTTACCGTTGTCATAACTTCCTTTACTCCGATCTTTCTTCAGCGTTCCCAGGTACTGAACGTGGATATTTTTCTGTTCATCGGCTGGCTCGGGTATCTGCTCTGGTATGAAAACTTCTGGCCGGGACTGTTCTTTCTCGCTGTCGGCGTTCTCAGCAAATCACTGCTTGGTTTCTATCCGGTTTTGATTCTTATGGCTACGTTATCCTTCCAACTCTACCGCAAAAAAATCAAAAAAAACGAATACCTGCGGCTTTTGAAGCACATGCTTATTCAGTCGGGTATACTGTCGCTCTGGTATATTGCCATGATTGCGGTATTCAAATACTCTTTTATCAAAGCCCACTTCCTGGAAAGCCAGATAAAAAGGGTTACATCCTCCATCGAATCCCACTTCGGAAAACGGACATTTTATATTGACGAACTCGCCGGTCAACTTGGAATCTTTTCCTTGTTTGCCGTCATCGGATTCCTGTTGCTGTGTGCAAAATCATATATGTCGCACGACCTCATGTATTTTGCGGTTGGGGCATTTTTCATTCCCTGGTTTCTTTTCCTGAATCTTACAAAAACAAAAATCAGCTGGTATCTGTATCCCGTACTCGCGCAGTTTTCATTTCTTGCGTCATACGTATTGGTGACAATTCGGAAACATGTCAAAGTCACCCTCCTTGTAACTCTGGCCGTTACATTTGTGGTATTCCGCGGCAATATACTTAACGGGTCTTTTTTTGACACGCATTATTCCTCATACGACCAGTACTATCAGTTGGCCATCTACGCAAAAAAACATTGCAATAATCTGACCGTACTTATAGATAGAAGTACCCGTACCGCAGACGAAACACTCCAGAACATGAATCTGCTCATTTCCACGTCGGAGTGGTGGGGCAATCATCCTTCGATAGTTTTTTATTCCTCGGAACACGTTAGCTTCATCTACCATAAAAATACGTTTGCCGATCTGCTGAAGAAACTGAAAACGCGGGAATGCTATGCGCTTGATACCGCCGAACTGGATCCGAATATTCCCACAAAGGGATTTACATACGGCCGTTCATTCAAAGAAATGTCGATTTATATTCGAAATTAATCCATGAAGAGTAAAACCGTACCCGATCAAAAAAAACTATTTGTTGCCGCAGTGCTTATTATTGCGGCAGTTTTCAACATCGGTTTTCCCATCATCAAAAATCTCAATCTTTTTACCGAACGCTTTGATCCGAAACTATATGAAAAAAAATACAATGATTCACAATATGTCATTCCCCAATCGAAACACCCTATTTCCGACGAAGAACTTGACAGCTATGCGGGATATAAATACGCCACGGGTTTGAATCCGATCCTTATCAATTCAGACCATCCGCCTTTCGGAAAATACCTGATCGGCTGGTCAATCCTGCTAACGGGAAATAACCGCGTTATCTCAATTGCATTTGCTGTGGGAAACGTTATGCTCGTTGCGTTGATCGTATTCATGATCTCCGGATCTCTTCTTCTGTCATCTCTCGGAGTATTGTTTATATCGTTGGATTCCATGCTTATTGACCAAATCATTCATTCGCCGATACTCGATATTATCCAGGTTTTTTTTCTGCTGTTATACGTTGCAATATTTCTCTGGTGGCAGAAAAATCCGTCTCTTAAAAAATCAGTTACGTTGGGCATTGTCATCGGCTGTTTGTCTTCAATCAAGCTCTATTTTCCCGCACTGGTGCTTCTGGGTACCGTATTCATTTTTTTGTTGTGGACCGGAAAAACCCTATTAAAAACGACGGCGGTTGTTTTGAGTCAATTCATTATAGGAGCAGCCGTCTATACGCTGACGTACCTCAGATTTTTACTCGCGGGGAACTCTCTGCGTGCATTTTTCGGAGCCCAAAAATGGATTTTTCTTTTCTGGAAAAATAATTCCGTACAAAGCAGCCGGTTTATCGGCGACGCATCAACGCTTATGATTGCCAACCGGTGGAAAGTATGGTGGGGCTCAAGCCCTTATATCCAGTTTGAACACTGGAATATTCTCTGGCCGGTATTTTCGATTTTCGGTATAGGCTCCGCTCTTTATATAATCGGCCTCTATTTCTACTTTTCCCGGCACAAATTAAAACAGATTCCGGATTTAGCCCCGTATCTGTTTTTGTCTTTCTGGGTTATTGCATCCTTCCTTTATTTAAACATGCTTCCTATTTCACCCCGGTATGTGATGATTTTCTTTTTTCCGGTATATATACTCCTGCCTTTAGTGATACAATTGCTTGTGAGAAATGTATTCAAATTTCATATTGCCAGGCAAATAAAATAAGCCATGTTTGATATTTTTCAAATTATCTCAGGACTTAGACGGAATATCAGGAAAAGGGATATTTTTCTTCTTATTATTCTTATTGCTCTTTTTTTCGCGACAAGACTCATAAACATTGAAAAACTTCCGATATTTACCGACGAAGGTATTTATATCCAGTGGGCCAAGACCGCCTGGCATGATGCAAGCTGGCGCTTCATTTCGTTAACCGACGGAAGACAGCCCCTGCAGACATGGGCGACCATTCCCCTCTTGAAACTGTTTCCCGACAACGCGTTGTTGGCCGGCCGTTTGTTCGGAGTTTTGAGCGGATTCGCGGGTCTCATCGGGATGATGGTTCTGCTCGGGTATATGTTCGGTAAACGAACCGCGTTCATCGGACCGTTCGAATATATATATACCCCTTATTTTTTATTCTACGAACGCATGGCGCTCATGGATCCGGGCATTAATGCCGCTTATATCTGGCTATTGTTTTTTTCTGTCCTTCTTGTAAGAACATTGAAACTTGATATAGCGCTGATATACGGTATGGTCGCGGGAATATCTCTTCTGGCCAAATCGTCAACGCAGCTTTTTGTGGCCTTGTCGCTATTTGCGCCCGTTCTTTTCAAGGAAAAACGCGCTTCCGACCGTCTCAAAAAAACCATCAATTATTTTATCCTTCTGGGAGTCGTGTTTACACTGTCCTTTATTATTTATAATGTCCAAAGGCTTTCTCCGTTTCTGCACTTTGTCGCCGAAAAAAATAAAACGTTTATTCTTACCCTGCCCGAACTTCTGAAAAATCCTTTCGGCAGTTTCCAGTTTAATTTTTACATTATCCCCTATTATATTTTGACTGAATCAGGACTTTTTCTTCCGATTGTCGGACTGATCGGGTGGATCTACATGCTTAAGAAAAACAGACCGTTGGCTCTTTATCTCGGACTCTGGATTTTCGTTCCGTATATTATCATCGCGTTTGTCGCACGCGTATTATATCCCCGTTATATCATGCTTTTTGCCAGCATGTCGGTGGTGTTTTGTTCATACCTCATTGACGACCTTGCAAGAAAAAAAACATTTATCATATCGATTGCCCTTTTATTATTTTTTGTTTCCCTTACCTACTTTAACTACACCATTATGTTTGACTATCAAAACATTCCTTTTCCTACGATTGACCGGGGACAATACATTACGGGCGGAAGCAGCGGGTACGGAATACGGCAAATTATCGATTACGTCCGGACACACTCCGCAAATAAACCCGGCATCATACTCGCGGAAGGGAATTTCGGGATGGCCGGTGACGTACTCGGCGTATTTGTGAAACCGGGGGACAATTTTTCCATAAAATCCTACTGGCCTTTAGACGAAAAAGATATTAAAGACAATTTCAAAGAACTCACCGGTCACAATGTATACGTCGTCTACGTGTATAAGTCCGAGTTTCCTCACGACATTCCTCTCAAACAGATTGCGGTATACACAAAACCCGGAGGAACATCTTCAATCCATTTTTTCCAACTGTTGCCCAAATGAACACAATCCGATCCCGAGTACTGTTGGCAATGACCGTCTTGCTCGGCATAGGCCTCCTGCTCAGATTCGTATATCTGGATCGCATACCGGCAGGTCCCGAATGGGATGAAGCAAGCGTGGGATATAACGCGTTTTCCATCGCCCAGACCGGAAAGGACGAATGGGGAAACCGAATGCCGCTCATGTTTCCGGCCTTCGGCGACTATAAGAATCCGTTATATATATATCTGACGGCAATACCTGTTAAAATACTCGGCCTCAATCTGTTTACCACCAGATTCTTTAACGCCCTGTCTTCGTTTCTCCTTATTATTGTGTACTTCGCCATTGCGGAAAAACTTTTCAAAAACACATCGATATCGCTTTTGACCGCACTGTTTGTTACATTTTCCCCTTTCGGGATTTTTTTCGGCAGAATCGCGGGAGACGGAATTATGCTTTCCGTATTACTCATTTCTCTCGGAGTGCTTTCCGAGCTTCAATACCTTGATTCAAAAAAATCCGGATGGTTTATTCTTGCGCTGTGTTTCCTATTCTGTTCGGTATTCTCCTATAATCTTGCGCGCATCGTTGCGCCGATTTTAATTCTCGTTTTTTTCGGAATCAATATAAAGTGTGCAAACACAGAAAAACGAACCTATGTCATCCCGATATTAATTAGCGTTTTTCTCTTGTTTGCATTACTGCAACAGGCGCATATCAGTATTACTTCAAGGCTTCAGGAGGTGGGTATTTTCGGTAAGGAACAAGGCGTGGTTCTGGAAATTAATAATCTGAGACATGACGACCGCAATACTCTTCTTTCAAAAATTCTGCACAATAAACCCATCCTGTTCGGTATCACACTCATCCAGAATTATCTTACGCATTTCGGAACCGATTTTCTCGGAACGCTGAAAGACCATGGATTTGTTTCGGAAAGTCATTATCCTCCGCTTCATCTTATCATGATTCCGTTCTATTACTTCGGCCTTATCCTTCTTGTCTATAAGAACATCAAAAAACCCGATGCGAAACAGCTTATTCTTATTATTCTGTTGCTGATTGCCCCGTTTCCCTCGATGATTACCGAGGCCGCAAGCGGAAAAAGGGATCTGGCGCAACTTGGCGTGATGGAATTGATCACCGCTTACGGCATATACCATGCCTTGAGAAAAAAGAATATCTTCATCAAATTGACCGTGACGGTTTGCTTTGTCACCGGAATAGGATTCTATCTCTATATGTTTTTTATCCGTTATCCGGTTATATACGGATATATCTATTCACAAAAGGAACACAAAATCTGTTCCGTACTCCAAAAACATTACGGTTCCTACGACCGGATCGTCTATTCCCAAAAACTCTCGGGAGAACCCTATATTTTTCCTCTGTTCTGTCTCCAGTTTTCCCCGAAAGATTACCGGGTCAGCCGAAAATCAGTTACCTATAACGGATGGTTTACCGTAGAAGGATTCGGAAAATTCAGATTTGTCCCGGAAATAACGCCGGCGGTTATACGTGCACTCCCCAAAAAAAAGCACATTGCATTATTCGTTACCGAAGAAGAAGAAAAAACCATATCTCCGCTCCTGCGCACAATCCTGTCTCCCGAACAGTTCAATAAACAATCCCAATCTTTATTGTCAAACACACATAACCAATTATTCCTCTTTACTTTTACCCTATGAATTCAAAACGATTATTTACGGGAGCGGCAATTTTGTTTTTCGCCAATATTCTGTTCAAGGGATTGTTTCCGGGCACTGCCCCGAACAGTCTGTCCGTACATGAAATTGACCTGTTGACACTTTTGCATCTTTATCCATCCCTGAACACATATTGGTTCAGATTTATTCCTGTGATTGCATCTTCCTGTATTGTAACCGCGACATATCTGATGGTCTACCGCCTGACCCGAAAAGGAATGATTGCATTTACGGCGGCATTTTTCCTTACCGTAAGTCCCTGGATCGTCATACTTTCGCGTTTTTTTAATCCTTACGTCTTTTTTCTCCTCATTATCGTATCAGTGGGATTTATCCGTCCTGTATGGATTAGGTCCCTGGTTGCGTTTTTTGCGGTACTTTTCTTCAGACATCTGTTTATTTCAAGTTCTCTTTTGCCCAATATGCGGGATTTGTTTCATATGTTTGAACAGCTTTTGCAACTCTTTGATTTCCGGACGCTGTTTTTTGTGGGAGAACCGTTTTCCTATGCACTCCAGATACCGAAAACCGGATTTTTCATGTATGTTGATTTCTTCATGCTGATTGCGGGTTTTTTTGCACTTATCCGGATGAGGAACCGGAAATTTGCAGGCTTTGTTACCTGGTATCTTGCTGTCGGAATCTTCTTCTATTTTTTTACGTCTCCCGATACACTGTTTACGTACCGGGGACTTATTGTCTTATACGCGCTCAGTATTGTAATAGGAACGGGGTATGCATACATAATAAACCGTATATATCCAAAACATATTTTTCTTGTTGCGGGATTCGCGGCAATCATTGCAATAAATTTTGTAATGTATCAGGAGTATCTCTTCGCACACTTTGACAAATATAACTCGTTTGAATGGGGATATGCCGAACAGTCGGTGATTTCATATTACAGGAACCGGCCCGGACTTAAGGTATATGTTACAGACGAAGCGGCCGGAAAACTTAATCGATACGCAAAATTTTTTTTGCATCACACCTATCCGGTTCTCACGATAAACCAGATGAAAATCCTTTGTGCCGGCCGGCTTATTCAATGCATCGTGCGGGAAGACGAACTGCAGTATTTTCATCTGCAAAAAGACCAGGTAAAACTTACGTTTTCCCATTACGGCGGTTTACCCATGTATTTTGTCATACGCTGACATTTTCAATAAACGGTATGCTTAAAAAAATACTGCTTTCGTGTATTGTAGTTCTTTCTTCGCTCAGCATCCTTTGGTTTTTAATTTCCATGCACGCGCATGACTCGCTGTTTGCGGAGCAATTCGATGCGAAAAAATACAAAATACTGTTTGACAGATCTCAATGGATTGTGAGCAATACCGACAAACAGAATATCTCGGACTCGGATCTGTACTCGCATATGGCTTACGAATACATGCTGGGCGTTGACCCGACGACACAAAATTTCGAGGTACCACCGCTGGGCAAATATCTTATCGGCGGCTCCGTCATGTTTTTCAATAATCAACGGGTATTTTCGCTATTATCAGGAATCGCGACTTTATTGCTTCTCTATTATCTTTCATACACCGTTACCAAATCGGCCGCATACTCGCTTATCGCACCGGCATTCACTGCTTCCAGCTGGTTTTTTACGGATCAAATCCTGCATGCGCCGCAACTCGAAATCTTTCAGCTTGTTTTTCTTCTTGTTTTCATGATATTTTTTATCGCGTATGAAGAAAAAAAGAATTTTCTATATCTTATTGCGGCATCTGCCGGAATCGGTGCGTTTCTGTCCATTAAATTTTTTTTTATTCACTATTTGCTCATCCTGTTTTTTTTATCCGCATTTTATGTGGTAAAAAAAGCCAAAATCAGGGAAGCGGTAACAGATACTTTGATTGTGACGATTATTGCCTGTTTGGTTTATGCGGTCTTCTATATCCGTTATTTTCTTCTCCACGGTACACTCATAGGCTTCATCAATGTTCAAAAGTGGATCATAGGATTTTATACCGTTCATTCTCATATCGACACGCTGAAACTTATCGGATCCTACATTCCTTTTATTTATCTGAATCAGTGGCACTTCTGGTCCCGGGGATATCCGATTATCTCTTTTAACGGATGGAATATTCTGTGGCCGGTCATGCACCTGTCCGGCTTAATTGCGGTATTTGTTCTGTTCAAAAAAGGAGCTTTCAAAAAATCAACGGGTACTGCGGTAATCGGAATAATGACGGCGGTTTATTCTATGTTCCTTATTTTTGTACCGGTCTGGCCGCGGTACTTTCTTCTCCTGTATGTCTTAATCTATCTGTTAATCGGAATTGCCCTGTGGACGCTTCTTTCTCCAAATGACTATCAGAATCGCACACGAACACACAAACGCGCATATTGATATCCAGTCGGCAATAATTCTGACAGGCGTATTTTCAAATCTGAAGCTTACCGTAAACTGTTTTTGTCCGGGCAACGAAACCGTAATCAAATGCAGCTTTTTTGACGGTCCGATGCTCAATTTTTTCCCGTTTATAAACGCACTCCATCCCGGAAAATCATAGGTATTCAGACGGAATACCGTGGGAGTACGGGTTTCGATAAAAAATTGCTTGTCGCTGAAATTATTTCTTATTGCGGCAACCGAGGCATCGCCCGAAACAATGGAATACGGACTTTCGGGAATGTCTTTTTTTTCGATCGCAAGAGTCGTAGTTCCCAATTTTGTTTTTTTTGTCTGGACTCCCTTCGGGACAAACTCATAAGACGTACTGCTGACGCGCCACGCAATTTCCTGATATGAAGTGCGTTGTGCGTCGGAGGTCTGCAATAACCGCTGCGGCCTGAAATATATATGATATTTAAGTACCACGGCGACGCAAAAAACTGCAACGGCAATACCTGCCGCCAGACGTTCATATCGTACCGCTTTACCGGCAAACCGCCCGAAAATCTCCCTTGCAAAATATACGCCGAAAGAACCGCTTACCGCAATCAGCAGGGCGGAAAAAGTAAGGAACCTCCAGGGAAACTGCAGATACCATAAATACCTGACATGATCCCAGACAAAAGAGGAATACGGAGTAGCCATCCATAATGAAAAAATCAGAAGAACCGCATACAAAAGATATATTTTTACCTGCATGACAAGCCTTCTTTTGAGAAATACGAACACCGCACAAAGAAATAATGAGGCGAAAAATGCATAAATCTGCACTTTGCCGAGCTGAAACGTTAGTCCGTCTCCGAGCCCTTTTACCGACCCACCGTAGCCCCACGGGGAATACCACAGCTGTTGCGGGTATACATAGTGATCCTTATAGCTCGCGAGTTCTTTTGTCAGTATCGCATTGACCATCGTGGAGGAACGCTCGGCCATGGAAGGCAGCCAATAGAACGCCGAAAGACCCAGGCCGATGATGCAGGAAACAAGGATGTATAAAAACAGCCTTGAGGCATTCTTCCCTGACATACTCATATATGCGAGTGTTAGTATTGCGAAAAAAAACATCGCAGGAAATGCAATAAGGGGATGCGTCAAGATAAGCAACCCGAAAAGCACACCCAACACTAAAGCACGAAATATCGTCCGTTTCCTGTACAGTCCGTAAAATCCGAGAAAAAGAAACGGCAAAAGGCCCATGGCAAAAAACTCCGCAAACGCCCCCCGCACATAGGAGTTTACCGCATGGTAAAACGCATAGGTGAACAATACACTTCCGGCCAGCGCCGAAATCCTTCCGATTACGGGCTTCAACAAATAATATGCGCCGAAAGAAGCCAGGACAAACCCGCTGATCACCATCAGTTTTATTGACCATATAAAGCTGAAACCGAATACATGAAATATTTCTGCAACATAGTAGATAAGCGGCGGATAAAAATTAAATAAAGGATACCCGTACCCGAATCCGAGTTCGCCTACCCACCGGGGATACATTGCCCCCTGCTTCAATCCTCTGTCCAACAGGTAGAGTCTTGCAATATGCTGATCATCATGCATGGAGGGATATTTCTGATTCAGAAGCACAAAAAAGGCCGGAACTGTTATAATGAATACGATAAAAAGCTCGAAAAAGATTGCCAACAGTTTCTTTTTCATACGGATATTGTATACCGGAAACGGCTTATACCGCAAGTAACCGATACAGTATACCGATAGTAGCTCAATTTGCAATCATAAAAGCAAATAAAACGTACAAGGTTATGCCGCTGATTCCGGTCGAATCGGGACATAACGGTATATGAACGATATATTTGCGGTTTACACCAGTATGGATACGGACATACATCACGGCAACCTTAAGAAACACACGGTGATAAGTACGCTCAGTCTTTTTTTTCAAAGCGGTTATTCCGCCCTCCTGGGTCTTGTCGCAAACCTTGTTCTCACCATTATCGTATCACCCGCAATCTTCGGCATTTACATCACCGTGCTATCAATCATGGCGGTTTTCAATTATTTTTCCGATATCGGACTTGCCGCCTCCCTGGTCCAAAAAAAAGAAGTCAGCGACGACGATGTAAAAACAACATTCACCGTACAGCAAATACTGATCATCAGCGTCATCTCGGTCGGATTCTTCCTCACCAAACCGATCCAGGCTTTCTACAATCTACCCCACGACGGCATATATCTGTATTGGGCTTTGCTTATTGCCTTCTTTATTTCTTCCCTAAAAACCATTCCGTCTATTTTCCTTGAAAGGAAAATCCAGTTCCAAAAAATCGTGTTCGTCCAGATTGTGGAAAACACGCTGTTTTATGTCACGGTCAGCGTACTTGCCGTTCTTAGATTCGGTCTCCAAAGCTTTACATTTGCGGTACTGATAAGATCCGTTGTCGGACTTGTCGTAATGTATGCGCTTTCGTTTTGGATACCGAAGATCGGGATATCCATAAAGAGTCTTAAAACCCTTCTGTCGTTCGGATTGCCGTTCCAAGCAAATTCGTTTTTGGCATTGATCAAGGATGATTTAATGACTTTATTTCTGGGAAAAATTATCGGATTTACGGGACTCGGCTATATCGGATGGGCAAAAAAATGGGCCGAGGCACCAATCCGGATAATTATGGACAATATCAGCAGAGTCCTGTTTCCCGTTCTTTCCCGGCTTCAACATGACAAGGAAAAAGTTTCCCGGCTTATCGAAAAAATCCTGTATTACCAAACCATTCTGCTGGCCCCCGCGCTGCTCGGACTTACGGTTATCATGCCGATACTCGTCCAGATCATTCCGAAATACAATAAATGGACGCCCGCTCTTCCTTTTTTTTACCTTTTTGTCATTTCTGCCTTTCTTTCATCCTATTCCAGCCCGTTTACCAATCTCTTTAACGCACTGGGTAAAGTCAACATATCCTTTGCATTTATGATTCTTTGGACTGTGCTTACCTGGGTACTTACCCCGATTCTCACCAACATATACGGGTATTACGGATTCCCGGTAACCCAGGTTATACTTTCACTTTTTTTTGTTCTCGTCGTAATAAAAGCACGCGCCCTCATTCATTTCCGTTTTGTCCTTTCAATATACAGACCTATTCTTTCCGCATTCGGAATGTTTTTTATCTTATTTCTCTCCGCACGGGTTCTGCATACATCGTTTATTACTTTTCTTGTCCTTGCCGTAACCGGAGGAATAAGCTACCTTGCAATATTGTACCTTTTGTTTAAAATTAATCTTATGACTGAAATTGCAGCATTGTTTAAGTATGAAAAGTAAAATCTCCGCGGTTATGGTAATCACCGAAAATCCGCCGTATGCCGAAAAAAGCATCGAATCCGTTGAACCGTATGTGGAAGAATTTATCATCGGAACAATCCGGATCAATAAGGAACTTCTTGAGAAGCTTCGGCATAATCCAAAATGCCGTTTTTTTCCCGTTTCTTCCGACATTCCGTTTGCGGATCTCGTTAAGGAAGATTTAAAACAACATGCAAAATACGACTATATTCTCTATCTTGACCCCGACGAACTCGTTCCCCAAAAAACCTGGAAAATTATAGAAATGAACATGGAACATTTCGACAGTTTTGCGTTTCCGCGAAAAAATATTATTTTCGGTAAGTGGATCGAACACTCCCGCTGGTGGCCGGATTATCAGTTGAGGTTATTCAAAAAGGATACCGTGATCTGGCCGAAAGAAATCCATCCCGAACCGGTTACCAAAGGACGCGAATTCCAAATTCCCGCGGATGAACGCAATGCAATCATCCACTATAATTACGGATCCATTGACGAATACCTGACTAAAGCACGCCGGTATGCCCGATCGGAGGCGATAACCTATATTCAAAACAAAACGGACCTTACTTTGCCCAATTCCATCCGGAAATCATTGACTGAATTTGTCAGCAGATTTTTTGCGAATGAAGGATATCGTGACGGCTCGCACGGATTCATTCTTGCGGTACTCCAGATGTTCTATTATGTCCTCATTTATATGTACTACTGGGAGTTAAAAAAATATCCGCAGGAAAAACTCGAAACGCTTCTTGAAGCAAATAATCAGTTTTTTACCGCCGGAGTCTTCGAATCAAACTATTGGATGCTGCAAAAAAGACTTGTCTCTTCTTCCGTCCGTTTTAAAAAAAGGATCGTTAACAAAATAATCAAATCATTCGGCACGCGGCAGTAATTCATATGATGCAATGGATCAGAAAACACCCGCTTCTTATCCTCTTTATTGCCGGCATTGCCGTCAGACTCGTTTGCAGCATATATGCGTATAACGGAGACGTTAACACGCATATTACCTGGTCCCGCTATCTGGTTGACAAAGGATTCTCGGGTTTTTACGAACCGCATCCACACATTCCCGGATTCAATCCGAATTACCCCCCATTGATCCTCTTCGCATTCACTATTGTATATCGTTTATATTCTTCTGTCGGCCCGATTATATGGTTCCTCAATATACACGTCCCGATATTTCCGTCCGGACTCGTATATTGGTGGCAAAACCAGTCATTTATGCTTCCGGCTTTTATGAAAATTCCGGCAATGTGCGCGGATCTCGGATTCGCATATATAGCGTTCGCATTCGCACGCCGGTTGATCAAAAAAAGAAATTCCGGAATTCCGTACGTTGCCGCCGCATGTGTGCTTTTCAATCCCGCATTTTTCTACAACAGTTCGTACTGGGGACAGATAGAGGCGGTACCCATTCTTTTTGGCATGTGGTCTTTTTATGAACTTTTATATTCAAAAAATTACGTATTTTCCCTCATTCTGATGGCTCTTGCTTTTTTGGGTAAACAGACCGCCGTGGTATTTCTCCCCCTTTACTTTCTGGTTTTGATCAGGCATTCAAACCTCAAACAAATATGTATCGGGTTCGTTTTTTCCTTGCTTATTTTTTTTGTTTCGTTCATTCCGTTCTACAAAAACGGAAATTTCATTTTTTTCCCTTTTGTCACTTACTGGTCGAGAATACTTACCTCGTTCGGTTCGGACTTTCTGACGGCCCACGCATTCAATATATGGGGACTTGCTACCGGTCTGGGGCATATTCGGGATTCTTCCGTGGTTTTTTTACACATATCGGCAAGAATATGGTCGGAAATGTTTGTTGTAGTGCTCATATTCTATGTACTGTACACACTATACCGCAGAGGGTTCAAAACCGGCGACATTATAGCCGCGGGTTATTTGATTCCCATGTCCTTCTTCTTTTTTATGACCCGCATGCACGAACGTCACCTGGAAATGGCTCTCCCGTTTTTGCTTCTTGCTTCCCTGCATGACAAAAAAACGTTCTCTCTGTTTCTGTATTTATCCTTTTTCCATTTCCTCAACCTGTATTCGGGATGGTGGTCGCCGCATTCCGATGTCCTTATCACGATTTTTTCGCCAGCGTGGGTCACGAACGTAATGATAATAATTGCGCTTGCGTGTTTTTTTTCACTTCTGTTCCGTTTCGGATATGATACAATAAAACAGCAATATGCTCCAATTTCTTAAAAAACATCGAGTTCTTCTAATTATTTTTTTGGCCGGCATTGTCATTCGACTCCTGTTCGCGTTCTTTTTCAATTCCACGTTCGATTTTTTCAACATTCTTGCGTTGGGTAAATCCGTCGCCGATACCTGCAGTCTTGTGGCCGGTTTCTTTGCGCTGAAACGCTTCGGTCTGCAGGTACAGTTATACGGAAAAATCTATTACGAACTTACCGCTCTTTGTCTTAAGGTACTCGACAAGGTCAAACTTATCCAGCTGCGATATCTTTTTGATACGAAAACATATGAAAATCCTGCAACATATCTTCAAACACTGTTTCATTGGGGCCCGCCCCTTTATCAGCTTATATCAATTAAAATGCTTCAGCTTCTTTTTGATTTCGTGTTTGTGTATTTTTTTTACAAAACCGCCGCGCTGCTCAAACCGAAACTTGCATCAAAGGCGCTCTTCTTCTGGGCTTTCACTCCGTTTTTAATGATTGTTCCGTATGCTGTTTTCCAGTCGGATTTTTTTATGCTTACCTGCCTGATGGCCGGAGTCTACTTCTGGACAAAGTCACTGCATGCAGATCACAACAAAGGCATTACCCGGAATAAAATCCTTACGTTCACATTTCTCTCATTGGGTGCCGTGGTAAAACAGGTGCCGATTCTATTAATTCCCTTTGCCGTATTTTCTTTCTCCGGTTCTCTGATAAATTTCATATTCTATTCGGGAATCTCGGGAATTTTCTATATTCTGCTGGGACAGCCCTGGGATCGCGACGCGGCGTTAATGAAGCAATTTTTTCTTATGTCAAAGGAATCAACGGCAATTCTGAACTTCCAGCTAAACAGTACCTCGATATTTCTTTTCATTTATTTCTTCCTGCTTTTTCTTGTTTTTATTAAACGGAAAGAACTTTTCCGCAATCCGCGGATACCGGTATTCATCAGCATACTCATACTAAGCATTATTTATATGACCGAAGACAGTTCTTTTCTATTTCCCCAGTTCAATATATGGATTCTTCCTTTCCTCGCTATTCTTACGCTTCTGGATCCCGGATACGGAATTTTTTTTCTCGGTCCCGTATTCGGATTCTTCAAACGGGTAATGATCGGAGTCGACCTTTCCGGGCTACTGAAGCCTACTCTCGGATACGGATTCAGCAATATGCTTGATTATAAATATCTTGCGTCGGGCGTGATCAACTCCGACCTTGTCGGACTGTTTATCACCAGTGCGATGACGGTAGTGTATGCATATCTGTTTATCCTTTTGTTCTCGGAGTTGTTTTCCCTCACGCGCATCCGTGATTTTCTCACCATAAAAACCCGTTCTCTCCGCCTAGATCTTGGCAAAATCACCATACTTCTGGTTACCCTGTATTCCGTATTATTCGTGTGTGATTTTGTGATAAAAACGCGGTTTGTCGTCATGCCTTCACAGGCATATCAGGATATCGAAAAACGAATATACCTGTCGACCACCCCCCTTGAGGTCAAGGTGTCAAATCAGAAAGGCCACACGATCAACGCGCTGGAAATCAGATCGCAAAGAAATGAAATCAACGATTATGATAATACGGTTTTTACGTTTAGAAAGCCCGACAATTCGATATTATTCGTACAGAAAGTAAATGACTTTGCGTTCCCCGAGGTCGAAGACTATTTTACCGTCAAACTGGATCAACCCATCACCGCCAAACACTTCAATATCTTTATCGCAAAGGAAAAAGGAGCAAACAAAATTTCATTCCGCGCGGCAAAACTCATTGGAGATACGGTTGGTTCATCCATCTACGACACCCCTTCACAGGATCAATATGTCCATCTGACTTTTATGGAAAAAAACGTGTTTGAAATGAATATCCGGGGACAATACGAACCCGACCAGATGATACGGGCAATACGGTATCACATCAGCCAAAAACCCGTTTTCTTTATGGTATATTTTGCCATAATCGGTTTGCTTGCGCTGGCAATCATATGTTTGGCGGTATTTATTAAACCAACGTAATGAAAAAATTACTTTTGGGTCTTGCGCTTTTATTTATCCTGATCAGGCTTCCGTTTTTAAACCAGATTTTTTTACTCCACGACGAGCGCGATATCGTGTTTTCCGGGTACTCGATAGCAAAGACGGGAAAAGATCTGTTCGGAAATTTTTTTCCTCTTCACTTTATGCATATCAGTCCGAATAATCCCTTATTCGCCATTTACTTTTCCGCCCTCTGGTCTTTCTTTGTTCCAATCAGAACCGTATTTGCGGCAAGACTTCCGTTTGTGCTTGTATCCGCTTTTCTTGTGTTCCTCGTATACTGGATCACGTTCACGGTTTCAAAAAACAAACAAAAATCACTGTTAACCACAATAATCTTCTGTTTCAGTCCCTGGGTGTTCCACCTCACGAGACTCGCCCTTGACATTCCTCTTGCCATAGTGTTTCTTCTTGCCGGAGTTCTGCTCTATCTTAAACAAAAAAGGATATTGTCCTACGTGTTGTTTTTTCTCACGTTTTATACATACGAAGGATTCAGACTTTTGATTCCGTTTCTTATCCTCTATCTTGAGCTTTTTTTTGTAATCCGTCACGGCAACCGGAAGAATTTTTTCATAAAAAATACGATAAATCTCATCTTCGTGGTTTTTCTTATCATCTCTACGTTGGTAATCGACAGACAAACAACCCAATCCAGATTGGGCGAGATAATTTTTTTCAACAAGCCTCAACTTACGCAGGACGTAACATTCAAACGCATGACGTCGATCGCACCCGATACGTTTAAAAAATTATTCTCAAACAAACTCACGAGCTCTCTCGATTATATGCTCGGAAATTTTGCCAAAGGCCAGGATATTTCATATCTCTTTGAACAGGGAGACTACAGCGCGATAAACGGAAATACCGCCGCCGGACAGTTCTTTCTTGCATTCATTCTTTTTTACTATCTTGGTTTTATCTCGTTCGGAAAAAAACCGGATGCCCGTGATTTCTTTTTATCGGGTTTTGCGGCAATCGGAATGATCCCTTCCCTGCTCAGCACAAACGGATCCTCCTTTGCCATCCGCTCGATGTTCTCGGGAGTAGGTTTTGCATTCATCATAGCTTCAGGAATTGCGTACGCCATACCTTTTATCAGAAAATCGATCAAACTGCGACTTCTTGCATTTATTCTTGTCATCATAACTGCCGTAAATATTACGGATTTCGCCTACAACTATTATGAACGGCGTCCCGTCACCGTTTCCGAACTGTTTAATGAAAACGAACGGACCCTGTCTGCATGGTTAATGTCGCATAAAAATACCCGGTACGTTATTTATTCCAAATCTCCGCAGGATGTATTTTTAAGCATTGTATATATGGACAATAAGCCCTTGAATCTGAACGCCGTACAGGAATCTCTTAAAAAAGGGTATCCTTTCGTATGGAAAAACATCACGGTTACACATTGTACAAATTTGCAGGATTTTATGATGAAGTCAAACTCCCTTATCAGCGACCGCTGTCTGGATCCGGAACAGTTTCAGCAATTCAGCGACATCAATAACAAGAGAATAAAGGAACGAATCATGTATAAGGATTATTCGGAAAAACCCGCTTATTTTTTGACCCGGTAAATCGTTGCAGTTCTGTTACCGTATAAAAACTTCAGTTTTAGCGGACAGTCAAACAATGACCGTGCTATTTTATAGTCATTGTTGTAGTAGATATAATCAACCTCGTCAAGTATTGCGCAATCATTCCGTTGTATTTTTTCCAGTCTGCTTTTATACTCAACGCCTGTCAATCCCAACTGGACAATGTCATTGAGATAAGTTTGCTGGGAGGAAAACGCGGCAACATATGCGGTGTCCCCGTATGCATACAAAGGATAAGGGGGTTGTAAACTATCCCTGGTTTTCGGCGAGAACAGAGGAGTAAGTACCACACCCTTCGGCTGTTGTTTAAGCACACGGAGCGCCTGATATTCGCCATCCGGCAAATACGCGTCTCCCGGAAAACCCAACGAGTTTTTAAGAATATCCAGTGTCGCGGGAACGGAAAGAATTATAAAAATCATAATTGCAACAAATCCAATTTTTTTCTTTCTGAGGAGTACGAATGAAAGTTCCGCAAGATAGATCGTTGATAAAAATATCGCGTAATAAAAAAATTGTATCGTATTCCACCACTGCGCGCGTTGCACAAACAGTACGGTCGCGGCAGTTGAAACAACAATGGCGGTTGCCACCACCGCATCAAAAATATCCGTTTTTCTTCTAACCGCTTTTATCACCAGATACACTAAACCAAAGATCCTTACTCCAAGATAAAACACCAGAAATAAAACCAGGTTAAGAAGTTCTATCGCCACAAGACGCGGTCCGATACCTTTACTTATCAAAAAATACCGTGCGTCGGTCAACGACCTCCAATACAGCAAACCGGGGTCTTCCGTAATCGGATGGACAATGGCAAAAGGAGAAAAAATAAATATGGATCCTGTTTTCATTGATGCAAGCGGGTCATAAAACATCAGGAGGGCGAGAGCGGAAACGGCGACCAAACACAGTATCCCTATCGTTCCCCTCTTCACATTGACGTGTTTTTTGATCATGCCGTATACAAAATACGACAGAAGAAGAATCCCCGTTACGAATCCTCCGTAAAACTTGAGGCCGATGTTAAGAAAAACGATGATACAGGAAAAAAATAGCGTTTTTTTTGAAAAATCTTTTTCTTTAATTTTTATCAGAAGATACAGAATTCCCAGAAGACTGAGCGAAAACTGAGGATTATATACCAGATGATAAATAAGTTGGGCCAGCAATCCTGCGGAGCCCCATATCGTATGCTCTTTCCACAGGGTTATGAAAAACGAAAATGAACCGCTGAAAAAAGTATAGAATATCAGCATCCCGACAAATACGGGGTTATTTTTCAGTTTCCGCGCCAACGCGACCATCAGTCCCATAAACACACAAAACCATATTAAAGGGATGAGTTTGAAATAGCTGAATACCGCGGGAATCCCCAGACCGGCCAACACATACATAAAGAGATCAAACAAATAGTTATATCCTGTTAACAAAGACCCCGCAAATGTAGGCTGCACAAAAGGAATTTGCCTGAAAGCGTTCGCGACCAGAGCCAAATGCCATATCCCGTCGTGTGCATGCACTCCCCAAAAAAACATACCGCATTTCTGATGAAAGCAAAAATGCGAACCGCTTGCCACATCCATGACAAAATACAGAAAGAGTGAGGAGAGGATGAGAATAAGGAGTAACGGGTGTTTTTTGATATAATGAATCGTATGTCTCATGTAAATGGAAACGGGAAAAAACTGGCGCTTATCACCGTTGTCTACCAAAACTATAGTATACTAAAAGACTTTCTCGGAAGCGTAGACAAACAGGATACCGAAAATTTTTCCGTATTTGTCAGCGATCTTTCCGATATAAAAAAACCCATACGGACATCGGGATTCCCCGTCCGGATCCAGATTCTCCGGGGACCGAACAAAGGATATGCTTCCGGCGTAAATCTCGGACTTCACGGGGCAATTGCCGAAGGATATACGCAGTTCTGCGTTATCAACAGCGATACATATTTCAAGAAGGACTTTGTACAAAACGTACAGTCTTCACTCCATACACATCCTTCTTCGATAATCGCCGGAAAAATCTACTATGCTCCGGGATACGAATATCATAAAACCAGATACCGCAAGGCCGACCTCGGAAAAATACTCTGGTATGCCGGAGGATCCGTCGACTGGGATAACGCACTGACCCCTCACCGGGGCGTTGACGAAACAGATACGGGAATATACGACCGCTTTGAACCGGTTACATTCGTAAACGGGTGCCTGATGTGTTTTGACAAAGACGTCATTGATAAAACCGGTTTTTGGGACGAAAAATATTTTTTGTATTTTGAAGATGCGGATTTCTGCGAACGTGCAAAACAGAACAACATTCCGATGTATTATGTGCCGAATATAGTCATCTGGCACAAAAACGCCCAGTCCACCGGAGGTTCCGGATCCTCTATTCACCTACGTTATCAAAAAAACGGAAGGCTGCGTTTTGCGCTGAAGTTTGCGCCTTTGCGGACAAAATTCCATGTTCTGAAGAACTATATTCTCAGTCCCTGATCAACGGTACGCAAACACCCGAATGTTTTCGACTTCGTCATATATGGAAAAAAAATCCCTTTCGTCAACAAGTTTTCCGTCTGGCAACCGTAAAAAAGAATGTATTTCGCTGCCGACTTTTTTTTGCGTTTTTCTGCACGCGTTTCCATAGCAAATGAAGAATCTTCGTATTGTCGCATGCCGGTTATCCGTCAAACTCAGTCCGTATTGGGTTTTGAGCAAGTAACCGATTCCTCCGACGTCTTTCTGACGGGGATACACAAACACCTGTACCCGTGGATCGGAAATATAAGTATGGCCTTTAAGTTTTTCATCAGAATACCACTTGTTACGGTAATATGAAATCCAACCGGCTATATTTTTTTGCGCATAGAGCGCATACACCGATTTGTCGTTCGAAAAATAAAAGATGAGTCCCGATACGCCCGTCACGAAAAGAAATATTACAAGCATATAGCGAAACATCGAACTTCCTTCATACCATCGGGACATTAAGTTAATCTTTCCTTTGTATACACAAAAAAATACGGCTTCCAGCAGTATTCCGACAATCAGAAGATTAATTGATACGGTATTGAGAAAGCGTGTAAAAAACAGGATTGACGGAATAGAAATCAACAGAATTGCCAGCGTTGTTTTTTCCCAGAAACCAAGTTTTTTTGTAATAAGCAGCAAACAGATGAAGGCCATAAACAGAAGCGGAACCGCGTATGTCATCCAGTCAATTGAATTGCTGACCCGGAAAAAAGCGTACAGAATATAATATGCCGAGTTACCCGGCGAACGTAATGAAATCAAAGGCAAGCTGGAAATATGGTCGCGCACCGCAAGCAGCGTCATCATAATATGTCCTTGAACGGGTCCGAATATTGCCGTTTTTTCTATGATAAAAAAACGGCTTATGACCGCAGCCACGAAAAGAAGCGCAAGAATGGTTCTTTTGATTAGAATAGTCGGCTTTTTCCTGATAATATATTCCACCGATATCACAAAAATATTGATTGCAAAAAAAATAAACAGAAGAATATTTTTGTGGTGATACTGCCAGGTTTCGCTCAAATCCCCGTACCGGAGATAAAAATAATTTGACAACAGGAGCCCGAATGAAAAAATCTGAAATTTCATGATTGCCGAAGCAAAAAAAGGCAGAAAAATAAAAAAGTTCAAAAAATACCACGGCTGGACTTCCCGCGTAAGCGAAAGATAAACCATACCGCATGCAAACGCCGCGAAAATAATTATATTCCGTAATCCGCTTTTTCTTCCGAGAAACAACGCAGGAAACGTAATGTATTTAATTCCTCCGGAAACCAGGAGAAGCAATCTCGACATTACCGCTCGCCTATTTTCCAAGACATAAGTCAGACCTATCAGCGCAAGACAAACACCGATCATATCGTTATGTACGTTTATCAGACCCTCTATTAAAATGAGCGGGTTGAACGCAAAAATTGCCGCATATTTTTTGTTATATCTTGCAAGAATCCATACCGTAAACACATACAATGCCACGATCATTCCTTTAAAAAAGAAAAAATCAAGAACAAATTTTCCGAACGAAAGAAAAGAAGGAACAAGAGACAGAATCAAAAATGTCGGCCCGTAGGGATATGTTCTGTGTGTCCAGTGCATGAATCTGACCCAGGGATCACCCGGAAAATCCTGTGCGCGCATGAGATAGGGATTCTGATGATACCAGGTAACAATTTTTGCGTCGAACAGATAATTAAACAAATCGTGCGAAATAAACGGATATGAAAAAAGCAGTATAATACCAATGATTAGCGCGATCTTCGTAATGGAAATTTTACGACTGTGGCGGACGAAGTAATAAAAAAAGCCGAAGAGTACAACGACGAAAAACACGTAGATTAATCCCGACAGGTCCCTGTGATAATATCCCAGATTTACCATCATATTCCTGAACAGAGTCCACAGGTTGTTATTGAAAAGAGTGATATTTACGTCGATAAGCGCATATGAGTACACGCTGAATGCCAAAAGTACAAGCACATAACAAAGCGTAATGAGCATACCTGTTATCGTGTCACAATTGAAAACGAATTATTTTTTTCGAGTATTGTATACGGGATATGATTTACCTTAAGCCCGTCAACCGCCCAATTTCTTGTTATCATCACAAATTTATTTTCGTCCGACTGAAAAAATTTGACCATGGTCCGTTTGCTGTCCGGCAACGAAAGCAGCGTCGTAATGTTTTTTCCTGAGTAGAAAGTCGCGATAGGAAGAAAATCATCATCAAGATAAATCGGTTCCGCGTACTTTCCCACTTTTTTTGAAATATCCACGTCGTCCGGAACATATTTTGAGCCGGGATAT
>JBJKRW010000089.1:0-7763 GCA_046704445.1 Microgenomates group bacterium | reverse complement strand
GCAATGTTCTATCCGTTCAATTACGGATTTGTTCCCAAAACCCATGCGGAGGACGGCGATCCAATTGACGTACTTGTAATCGCGACTTATCAGGTTGCGCCCGGAACCATTATTCCGGCCCGCCCGATCGGCATGCTTGAAATGGAGGACGAAGAGGGGATCGACACAAAAATCATTGCGGTTCCCACGAAAAAAGTCGATCCGTTTTATTCCCAGATTCAGGATATCGGCGACATCGACGAAACGACCAAGAAAAAAATCCAGCATTTTTTCAATCATTACAAAGAACTTGAGCCTAATAAATGGGTAAAAACAAAAAACTTTTTACCGAAAAAAAACGCGGAAGAAGCGATTAAAAAAGCGATGAAATAATCAAAGTCACAAGAGTCCGTAAAATTTGTAAAGTTAATAAAGGATACAAGCCTTATAACTTTTGTCTTTACGAACTTTATAACTTTATAAACTTATAAGCATGACGGATCAGAAACAAAACATATTGAATACCGAAATCACGAGCGAAATGAAACGCGCATATCTCGATTATGCCATGTCAGTCATCGTGCAACGTGCACTTCCCGATGTCAGAGACGGCCTGAAACCGGTCCACAGAAGAATCCTCTATGCGATGTACAAGTTGGGCCTTGGCTCAAGCGCGCACTATTCGAAATCCGCAAAAGTAGTCGGGGAGGTTTTGGGAAAATACCACCCTCACGGCGACGTTCCCGTATATGAAGCAATGGCCCGTCTGGCGCAGACTTTTTCCATGCGCTACACGCTCATCAAAGGCCAGGGAAATTTCGGATCGGTCGACGGAGACCCTCCGGCTGCCATGCGTTATACCGAAGCAAAACTAGCGAAAATTTCCGACGAAATGCTTGCCGATATCGAAAAGCAGACGGTTCAGTTTATCGACAACTTTGACGGAACACTCAAAGAACCCGTGTACCTTCCCGCAAAGCTCCCGAATCTTCTGCTTATGGGTGCGGAAGGAATTGCGGTCGGCATGGCCACAAAAATTCCTACCCACAATCTCACCGAAATCGTGGACGCCCTTGTGTTTATGACGGAAAAAGCTCAGATCGCAAAACCGCAGCAGCCGGAAGAAAAGGCAAAATCCGCAAAAACCAAAACAACCGCTTCGGTCAAACCCGATCCCAAACTCTTGCAGTTCAACGTCACCATTGACGATCTTCTTCAATACATCAAGGGCCCGGATTTTCCGACCGGCGGCATTATCTACGGTGCAAACGATATAAAACAGGCCTACACAACAGGAAGAGGATCCATAATGGTTAGGTCAAAAGTCGATGACGAAGACATGGGAAAAGGAAAAATGGCGATTATCGTCAATGAAATTCCTTATCAGGTCAACAAGGCAAATCTCGTGGAAAAAATCGCCAGGCTCGTCATGGACAAAAAAATCGTCGGAGTTTCCGACCTCCGCGACGAATCGGACCGCGACGGAATCCGGATCGTCATAGAACTCAAACGAGACGCGTCATATAAAAAAGTACTCAACAACCTTTTCAAATACACCGAACTCCAAACCACATTCCCCATGAACATGGTCTGTCTCGTAGAGGGAGTCCCGCAAACCCTTTCTCTGAAATCGGTTCTTGAAATATACCTCAGACACAGAGCCGAAGTCGTCATGAAGCGCTCCGAATACGAACTCGCACAGGCCAAAGCCCGCGCCCATATTCTCGAAGGGTACCTTATTGCGCTCGACCACATCGACGAAGTCATCGAGGTCATCAAAAAATCAAAGGACGAACCCACCGCAAAACAGTCACTGCAGAAAAAGTTCGGACTTTCCGAAATTCAGGCCCAGGCAATTCTGGACATGCAGTTGAAACGGCTCACCGGACTCGAAAGAGACAAAATAGAAGATGAGCTCGCCATGCTCAAGGAAACCATCCAATACCTTGAATCGCTCCTCAAGGATATTTTCAAAATCCTCAAAGTCATCAAAGACGAACTTCTGTATCTCAAGCAAAAATACGGGGACGATCGGAAAACCCAGATCATCAAAAGCAAACCCGGCGAAATCACCGATGAACAGCTCATCGAAAACAAAGAGGTTATCGTCGTCCTGACCAAGGAAGGATACATCAAACAGGTTCCTCGCGAAACCTTCAAAGTCCAGCATAGGGGAGGAAAAGGCGTGTCCGGAATCGAAACCAAGGATACCGACAACGTATACTACATCACTACCGCCATGACCCACGACTATATGCTGTATTTCAGTAACCAGGGAAGAGTATTCCAGTCAAGAGTGTGGGATGTACCTCAAGGCTCACGCACGTCAAAGGGAAAAGCGATCGTCAACCTGATCCCGCTCCGGCCCGACGAAATCATCACTTCGATCCTTTCTTATAACAACGAGATGCTCGAAAAAATAGACAAACTCTTTATCGTCATGTCCACCAAACTGGGCACCGTAAAAAAAACTCCGTTCAAGGATTATGCCAATATCAGATCCAACGGAATAATAGCCATACGTCTGGAGTCCAAGGACGAACTGCTGTGGGTCAAGCTGACCGACGGCAACCTCAACGTCATTCTTATATCGAATGCGGGAAAGGCAATCGTGTTTAAGGAAAAAGAAATACGGCCGACCGGCAGGGCTTCCATCGGCGTCAAGGGTATGGAACTCGAACCCAACACAAGAGTTGTTGCCGCAGACGTATTCAATGATCAGGAGTTTAAAAAAGACATTCTCGTCATGGGAGAAAAGGGGATAGGGAAAAAAACCAAACTGTCCAATTTCAAAGGTCAGCATCGGGGAGGAAAAGGCGTCAAAATCGCATCGGTCGATCAGAAATTCGGTTCAATCGCCCTGGCAAAGATCATCCAGCCCGAAGACACGACCATCATCATCACCAGCACGCACGGCCAGGTGGTCAAGATTCCGCTTGAATCCATTCCCTCCAGATCAAGAACCGCAAAAGGAGTGATACTGATGCGCTTTTCGGAAAAACAGGACAAAGTCGTATCCGCGACATTCATCTAAAGAGAGAGAAAATCGTAGTGCCGAAGATTTTCTTGCGATACGATCAGGAACAACGGGAATCCAAAAAATATTACTTATGTGGATAGTAACCCCGAAGCTCTTTTTGCAATGAGAGAGCATACATATTCATATTGTTCTTTACCGAAAAACTTCATGAGTATATCGGGTGTAACCGACTCTATTCTTTCCTTAATTTCATTCTGTTCTCCTTCATATCCGGGATCTATATATAAAACATATTTATCTTTATCTCCTATTGTTACAGAATATCGGCGGTTTCGTCCGAAAATATAATAGTCTGTAATAGTTAAGGATTTGCCCGTGGTTTTTGGGGGCGCTTTCATTCCCGGCCCAAATGAATTATCCAACGCTATAATATCCGTCGAACCTTCGGGTCCGAGCTGCATAATAACAGTGTGCGGATCGTCATCCGCCGATACTATCTGTTCATTGGGCAAATAGGAAGGCGTAGGAATAACTAGCATCTCGTCGTTTGTCGTAAGCGAATCTGCCAATGCGAGGGGATCGGGATGATGCAAAATAGTATGTGCCGCAACCAGATTCACCATAGACACCACGGGTAATGTACGTTCCGTTTTGTTTGCGATTTCGTGTCTTTTTAAGACTCCGTAATTGAGTTTTAGAAATTTTTCCTTAGCGTTCACTTCGTCAAGCTTTCTGCTCACGGCAAAATTGCGGCGGCGGCGAATTGCCTCTATCTCATTTTCCTCTAAGCGCAGTAAAGCGACATATTCCTCAAGTGAATTTTGAAAATATAAGGCAGCAGAAGCATGGCCGGCGGCAAGAGTAACAAAATCATGTGGAGTTTGTTCTTTCATATCGGCCTTATTATACTTATTGACACATTCTATGTCAAACAGGTTGTCTACCAAATCAACCTCGTTTTTTGAACTGTCGTATGATATAATAAAAGCTAATGAAATTAGACGGTAAAAAGATAGCCGACTATATCGCGAAACTTCTTAAGAAAAAAGCAAAAAAGGTCATCAAGAAAAAACCTGCACTTATTGCATTTCTCGTCGGAAACGCAAGCGATCAGCAGTCGTTTGTGAAAATCAAGGCAAAGACCGCGCGGAAGCTTGGATTTTCGTTCAAACTGGTTCAGTACAAATCCACGCCTTTTTTTGAAAAGTTTGCACACGAAATCAAACGCCAAAACGACCAGCAGAATGTCCACGGCATAATTATTCAACAACCCCTCCCCGCACAGCTTTCAACCGATACGGTGTACAACTACATTGACGTAGAAAAAGAAATTGAAGGACACCGTCATAAATCACCGTTTATCCCTCCTGTCGGTCTTGCGGTTCTCACCATATTGAAGTTCGTTTTTTCGGGAGAAAAACTCAACGATCAAATTCTTGTTGACGCAAAAAAAGATCGCGTTTTTTTCAAGCGCATGATGAGAAGCAAAAAAGTTGTGCTTATAGGCAGGGGTATTACGGGCGGCAAACCGATAGGGCAAACCCTTACTGACTTTAAAATAAATTACATAGGGATAAACTCAAAAACTCCGGATGCGGATACCTATTTAAAAGAGGCGGATATTGTCATCACCGCGGTCGGAAAAAAAGTCATCAATCCGGAAAATATAAAGCCCGGTGTCATACTCATAAACGTCGGGCTCCGCAGGGAAAACGGAATACTTAAAGGCGATTACGACGAAAAAGAAATCAAAAATATCGCATCCAGCTATACGCCGACTCCGGGAGGTCTCGGTCCTATTGATGTTGTCTATCTTTTCAACAATCTCATCGAGGCCGTTCCGCTCCAAAAATGAAAATTATCGTCGTTACGGGCCAGACCGCAACCGGCAAAACCGCGTACGCCTTGAATAAGGCGGAAAAAGAAAACGGGGAAGTCGTAAACTTTGATTCACGGCAGATCTACAAAAAACTCGATATCATAACCGGCAAGGATATTCCGAAAAACTCCGTATTTCACACCCACCTTCAACAGGACCCCTTTTCCATCGGTTTCTATCAACCCAAAACTAGGACAGACCTTTTTAGGTCTGTCCTCATCTGGCTGTATGATATTGTCTTACCCGATGAATATTTTTCCTCATACAATTACGTGCAATGTGCGATACCCATTATCAAGGATATTCTCAAAAGAGGAAAAACTCCCATTCTGGTCGGCGGAACATATTTTTACCTCTATCACTTGCTGTACGGACTGGATACGCAGCGGGTTCCGGAAGACAAAAATCTGCGCGATTCCCTTAACCAAAAAAAGGTTCCGGAACTTCAGAAAATTCTTACCGGACTCGACGCCGGCACGTTATCCGGCATGAACTCCAGCGACAGACTCAATCCCCGCAGGTTAATAAGAAAAATAGAAATTCTCAATTATCAGAAAACCTACAATCTTCCTCTTTCAGCTCTGTCGGATTTCAAAAGAAACAAAGCGCCCCGTTTATCCTCAATATTTAATATGAATATCCGGTTAAACTGCATCGGTCTTCGTTTCAGGAATAAAAACAATCTCAAAACAATCATCAAAAAAAGAGTGGAGAAACGGCTGCGGCAGGGAGCAGTGGCAGAGGTCAAAAATCTTCTGGCACAGGGATACTCCAAAACCGATCCGGGCCTTCAAACCATCGGATACCGGCAAATCTTGGCGCATCTCGAGGGAAAACTGACGCTCCGTCAAGCGCAAGAAGATTGGATCAACAAGGAAATACAATACGCCAACCGCCAGCTTACGTTTATGAAAAAAGACCCGCTGATTTCGTGGATTGACGTCGATTGACAAATTATAATAATTACATGAAATCCATAAGGACTTCGTTGAATCATATCCGCACTTTTCAAACACATCTTCTCGGATTTATGCTGCTTGATTGTCTGGTGCTTTTCGTTCCCTTATTCTATGACGCATTCAATCTGCCGAAACTCGCCGTACTTACCGCAGGATCCGCAATTCTTTTGCTTTCAGAAATTTTCCTGCTCGTAACAAGCAAAGCCTACAAAGTTGACAGACTTGACCGGTACCTTTTGCTTTTTTTGTGCATTAACATCTTCGCGTACATGTTTTCCGGCATCCGGTCCGTGGCGTTTTGGGGACTGTATCCGTTTGAAGGTCTGAACCTTTTTTATATCCCCTCGTTTCTCGTTCTCGCATGGATCTTCAAAAGGCTCTCCGCAAATCAAAGAAATACGGTAATTCTTTACTTTTTTTGCGGAACCGTCCTGAGTGCATTGTATGTACTCTACCGGTACGTATACGACATTGCACAGTATAACGCGTTCTTATCAAGACCGGGGGGGACCGAAGGCCATCCGGTTGCCCAAGCGGGAATAATCGCGACAGGGCTTCTCCTTGTTCCGGCAGTCAACATACCGTTTCCTGCCAAACCCTTCAGAAGGGTAGCAAAACTGCTTATCGCATTGTTATTGTTAACCGTTCTTTACATTCTGTATTCCTCAACCGCATGGATAAGCCTCGCCGCGGCAGCCGTCGCGGGACTCCTGCTCAAAGCAACCCGGTTTTTTACAAAACCCGACAAACGATACGTACTTTTCACCGGTCTGGCTTTGATCGCATGCGTTATCGGACTCCTTTACGTAATCCGCATCAAACAGTTCAGTATTTTCCGAAGGAGCGTAGAAATAAAAGGAATCATTAATCTTATCGGAAAAGAATACATGCATTCCCCGGATTCTGCATTGAATTTCCTGTTCGGTCACGGGCAAAATACCTCGGGATTTTACTATACGAAATACAAACTCCCTCCGCAGACAGGGGACAAAGAGTGGCAGATACTGCTTACCAATTTTCATAACCATCTTTTTGAAATGTTTTTTACCACGGGAATTTTTTCCGTCATAGTTTGGATTCTGCTGTGGTACGGCGCATTTCGAACCGCCTGGCATAAAAAAAATATATACTATCTGACAATACTCGTCTACCTTGCGGTCTGGCAGCAGTTCTATCTTCTGCTTCCTTCGCTGAACGCGTTTACATGGATTATTGTATTTTATCTGTACGCGCCTCCGAAAAAAACCGTACAGATTAGAAACCGATACCTGAGATACACCATTGCGCTTTTCATCCTGGCATACTGCATATTTTCACTTTCAAACCAGATCACGATTGTACGGGCGGAAGACGCATTCAGCCGTAACGATTCTGTAACCGCGACAACACTGGCGCCCTAAAACGAATATTACATAAAAACGGAAATCGTCAATTCCATGGACACGTTTTCCTCATGTGAACTTCCCTCAAATCAATCGTTAAAACTGTGCAACCATTCCAAGATGAACGCACTGCTTGACAAGGCAATCAGACAGTCCAAAATAATTGTCGGCACCAATCCCGAGAACGCGGAAAACTGGGCCCTTTACGGAACCCTTCTTTTCAGAAAATATCAGTACAACGGGTCGGCCGACCTTTCCCTGAAAGATGCCGCGTTAAGCGCGGCGAAACATTCCCTTATGCTTAACCCGACCAATCCGGTTTTTGCCGACAACATCGGACTCGTATATTTCGACAACAAAAATTATCCCGAAGCCCTTACCTACTGGCTTAGGGCGTATTTACTCAAGCCGGATTATCACCCGACTCTCAGCCATTTGAAAGACATATACCAAAAACTGGGCGAATCCAAAAAAAGCGAGTATTATGATTCGTTACTTAACAGATAAAAATGTAATCAATGTTCCAGTTCTGTTTATTTTTATGCAATAATTTATTAAGATATAGATACATGATAGACTACACC
>JBJKRW010000088.1:0-5130 GCA_046704445.1 Microgenomates group bacterium | reverse complement strand
AAATAATAAAAATTAGATCGTATATTTTGCCAGAGTGGTGAAACGGCATACACGCAGGATTTAGGATCCTGTGCCTGAAAAGGCGTGAGAGTTCAAGTCTCTCCTCTGGCACAAACGAAATTCTCCTTAAAAGCGGGATTGACTTCATTCCTGTTTTCAGAAGAAGCCATAAAGGAAAGCGGGGGGGTCTGTCAGGTGATTTATTCTTCAGCGTCACAATAATCCAAACATAGGACAGACCTTATTAGGTCTGTCCTCTTTGTTGAATTGGGGGAAGATGTCGGTTAATATAAAAGCATGGCAATAAAAGAGGCGGTGTTGCGTTTTCTTGAATACTGCGAATTAGACAGAAATCTTTCGATAAAAACCGTACGGATGTACGGATATTATCTGCAGTTTTTCCAGGAATGGTTATTGAAAAATAATCAGGCTAAAGATTTTGAAGTAGAGAAAATAACGGATGAGACGATCAGAAACTTCAGGTTGTATATTTCGCATGAATATAGAAATCCGCATAAGGGAAATCTCAAGCGTCAGACCCAAAATTATTTTCTGGTTGCGCTTCGTTCATTTTTCCGCTATCTGGTCAAGCAAAAAATAAAAACGCTTTCGCCGGAAATGATTGAGCTTGGAAAAGCCAGGGACAGAAGTATAAAATTCTTATCCAACGAAGATCTGGATAAACTTTTCAAGACGGTCGAGGTAAAGGATGTTCGCGGTCTGCGTGACCGCGCAATTTTGGAAGTGCTGTTTTCGACGGGTCTCCGGGTTTCCGAACTGGTCTCCCTGAATAAGGAAGAAGTCAACATAGAATCGGGCGAATTCAGTGTCATGGGAAAGGGTGGCAAACGCAGGGTGGTTTTTTTGACAAAGAGGGCAAAAGACTGGCTTACACGATATCTTGATAAACGATCGGATCCATACCGTCCGATGTTCCTCAGATATTCCGGTCCGAAAGCGAAAGAAGGGCTGACAGACGAAAAATCAAGATTGACTGCCCGTTCCATCGAACGCATGGTGGACAAATACCGGAAAAAGGCAGGTTTGTTGGAGCACTATACTCCGCACAGTCTTCGTCACGGGTTTGCTACGGATCTTCTTACTCACGGCGCCGATCTGAGGAGCGTCCAGGAAATGCTTGGTCACAAAAATATCGCAACCACGCAAGTCTATACGCATGTCACTGATTCCAGGCTCCGCGAAATACACGAAAAGTATCATTCAGGCAATAAATAGTTTTGAGCAAGTATAATACGGCAATTATGCGGAAAAGATTTTGGCAACACAAGTACGGGATGGTGTTGTCTCTATGTATAGGAATTTACATACTTTATTTTTCTTACGTATCAATTTTACGCTATAACACTTTGTATGCTTCGTATTATGATCTGGGAATTATGAATCAGACAGTCTATAACACTTACGTAGGTTTAAAAGACCGCGATTTGTCGAGAGTTTTGGAGCAAACAAATCCCGAAGGTCCCAACCAGGTGAAACGTATGGCTATCCACAATGATATGTTGCTTGCGTTTTTGGCGCCATTCTATTTTATCCACAGTGGCCCGGAAACTTTATTGGTAATTCAGTCCATCGTGTTGGGGCTCGGCGCTTTTGTGATATTCAAAATTGCCGAATTCGTATTTTCGAAATCAGAGCTTTCGGGTTTTCTCGGACTAATGTTTGGCATTGCCTATCTTCTCTACCCCGCAATGGAACGAGCCAACCTTTTTGATTTCCATGCGGTAACGCTCGCCACGACTTTGTTATTGTGTATGTTTTATTTTTGGCTCACCGGAAAAAACCGCCTGAGTTTTCTTATGTTTTTACTCGCGCTTTTGTCAAAAGAGGAAGTGGCTTTGACGACTTTCATCTTCGGGTTGTTTGTCATCTATAGGATTTGGAAAAAAAAGACAAAAACGCCGTATGTATTTCCTTGGTTAATTATCGCGACAAGCGTTTCCTGGTTCATAATTTCCATGAAACTGATCATTCCTTTTTACAGAGGAGGCAAGCATTTTGCACTTAATTACTACGGGGACTTCGGAGATTCCCCCATAGGAATTATTTTAGGAATTTTCAAACATCCCTATAGTCTTGCAAAATATATATTTCAACCCAGTACGTTCGCTTATGTATTGAATCTTCTTGGTCCTCTTTTCTTATTATCCCTGCTTTCACCGTTGGTATTATTTATCGCTGTTCCCGAGTTTGCGATCAATCTTCTTTCGAACAATTACAATCTGAGAACCGTTATTTATCATTACACATCAGTTATTCAACCGTTTGTCTTTATCTCGGCAATTTTCGGTATGTATTATCTCTATTCTTTACAAATTGCCCGTCGCCCTTTCGGGTTTTTATCCAATGTCAGGGTTCTGGGGATTACACTATTGTGCAGCTCGTTGCTGTTTGCATATACGGTCGGACCGTTGCCCTTGGCAAAAGAACAGTATATTCATCCGTTCAAATATCCGCAGGCAGCCGCAAAAGAAGTGGCAATCTGGGCGAAAACGCTTTACGAAGACAATATAAAAATATCGGCAACCGGCCAGGTTGCTCCGCATTTCAGCTCACGGAGGTATCTTTATGTGTTTGACAAAAGATACGAGTTGGCAGATTATGTTGTTATCCGGCCGACGGAAATATATAATTATCCGGAGAAGAATACGTTAATTCCGATTTATAAAAAACTTTTGAAAGACAAAAATTTTAGTCTGATCTATAACAGCAAAACATTACAAGTATTTAAAAAAAACGCGGATTCCGCTAACACCGCCGGCAAGACCTAAATATGTTAAGCATAATTATTCCGTTTTACAACGAAAAGGATTCTTTGCCGATATTACAAAAAAAAATTGAGTCTGTCTGCGGCAGAATCAAGGGCGGGTACGAGCTTATATTTGTTGATGACGGTTCAACGGACGGTTCATGCAGATCATTGAAGAAAGACAGAGTCACCAGATTTGTAGTTCACAGAAAACGCTACGGAAAAGGAAAAGCTCTTGCGAGCGGGATTGATGCGGCACAGGGAGATACAATAGTCTTTATGGATGCGGACTTACAGGATGATCCAAACGATATTCCTACACTTCTTCACAAATTGGAAAACGGATACGATTTTGTGAACGGTGCACGAGTAAAACGCAAGGATGGTGTTTTGGTAAAAACCTATTCTTTTTTTGCGAACAGGTTTTTGAAAAGTTTTTTAAAGTCTCCGTTTACGGATGTAAACTGTCCCTTTAAGGTCTTTAGACGAAAGGTCCTGGCTGAATACATTTTTTACGGAAACAATTTCAGATTTTTTCCTTTGGCCGTATATTATCAGGGATACAAGGTTGCTGAAATGCCGGTTTCCAACCATCCGCGCGAATACGGCGTATCCAAATTCGGGTCTTCGAAATTATTCGGAGGGGTATTCGATACGTTAACAGCCTATTTTATTTTTAAATTTTCCGAAAAACCGCTCCAATTTTTCGGTCCGATCGGCGGATTGCTTTTACTGGCCGGAACTTTAATAGTATGTATCCTGGCGGTAGAGAGAATATTTTTCAACATGCTCCTCTATAGACGACCGCTGCTTTTGTATGGTATTCTTTGTATTATTGTCGGTGTGCAGATTATTATGACGGGGATTATCGGTGAGTTGATCGTGTATTTGCATAAGAAAAACAATAGTTCATAAAGTTCATAAGGTTCGTAAAGCAAAAAACACGTTCTAACTTTATAAACTTTAAAAACTTTATAACTTTATAACTCGTACATGAATCCGGTACTCGCATTAATTATTGCAAATATTATCTGGGGAGCCGCATCCCCTATTTTCAAGTTTGCACTTGAGAATATCCAGCCTTTTACCCTTGCCTTTATCCGGACTTTTTTTGCCGGACTGATTTTTCTTCCGTTTTTGATAGGAAAATGGCAGAAATTGAATTTCCGCGAATGGGTTGAAACATGCGCCGCAGGATTTTCAGGCATTGCAATTACTCTGACATTCTTTTTTTACGGAGTCCGTCAGACAGTCAGTATTAACGCGCCTGTCATCGCCTCCTCGGGTCCGGTGTTTATTTTTTTCCTTTCACTTCTGTTGTTGCGGGAACGGCCGCACAAAAAAGTTTTTGCCGGAATGATACTTTCGCTTATCGGCGTTATGGTTATTATTCTTTCTCCTGTTTTTTTGAACGGGAAACACATGGAATTTGGGGAAATACAGGGAAATCTATTTATTCTTATTGCAACATTCGGAAGTGTATTCAATACGCTGATCGGAAGAAAAGTTCTTCAGAAAGTTCACGTTATTCAGGCTGCAGCGATCGGATTTTTATTTTCCGCACTGGTGATTTTTCCGTTTATGGTACATGAACTTCAGTCATGGTCTTTGTCCCAGCTTGATTACCGGGGATGGATTGGAATCATATTCGGCGTATTTCTTTCATCTACATTGGCTTATTATTTGTACTACTACGCCCTTCAGAAACTATTGGCACAGGAAGTAGGTCTGTTTACCTATATTGATCCGGTGGCCGCAGTTGTAATTGCGGCTCCACTTCTCGGAGAATATCCCAATCTTTTTTTTCTCATGGGGACTGCATTTGTCTTTGGCGGGATATATCTGGCTGAAGGAAGAATTCATTGGCATCCTTTCCACCTTGTCAAACATTACGGAAAAGGACGGACCTAAAAAGGTCCGTCCTATTTTTGGCGCGAGGTGATAGTCCGTGCACATACCATGTATCAGGGTCTGAACTTGTCGGGAAGCGTTGATAAACTTTCATCGTTGCCCATGCCCAGCTGAAGAAATTCAAACAGGGCTTTTGGAGATTCCATGGATTCTTTTGCCCATTCGGGAAATATTTTCAGTCCGAACCGTTCGGCTTCATAAGGCGAATAATGCGCATACTGGTCATGAATTAATACGCGATTGTTTTGATCGGTTACCGTAACCAAACCGTTCAGAATATAGGGAACTTGATTTAATGCGGGATAAAGCATTCCGGTATGAATCCTAAATTTTCGACCGTCAGAATCTTCAAAAACTTTACGTCTTAGGTCCAGAACTGCGGCGGGAATGACGACCATCCCTTCGTTTCCCTGATGGTAATAAGTCGTCATACGTAACCCCGTAGGTTTTTC
>JBJKRW010000087.1:0-8738 GCA_046704445.1 Microgenomates group bacterium | reverse complement strand
GCATTGCTCCGGGAATTGACCGGTTTTTATACGTCGCATTGGGAGAACCGTCAATCCGCGAAATACTCGCATTCCCCGCAACTTCCGGAGGAAAAACAGCAGTCATGGATGCGCCGTCGGAAGCGACCAACGAACAACTGCGAGAACTGGGAATAAGTGTAACGGCCCAAAAATCCGCCCCGAGTCTTTTTGATTCAATTGTTCAGTTTCTAAAAGAAAACAGGAAAGAATATACATTATTCCAGCACAAACCCGTACGGACTTCTCAAGAGGCAGCTCAGATCCGGGGAACCGAGCTGAAAAAGGGAGCCAAGGCCTTGATCATGTACGCGGATAATAAACCGATTATGATTGTACTTCCCGCAAACCGTAAAGTAGTCACCAAACAATTCAGGTCAACTTATAAAATAAAGGACCTTCGTATGGCAACTCCCGAAGAGGTAAAAAAAGTTACCGGTGTGGAAATCGGTGCGGTTCCGCCTTTCGGAAACCTATTATCACTCCCCTTGTACGTGGATGTTTCCTTATTCGCAAACGATACGATTGATTTCAATGCCGGGAGCCATACAAAATCTATTGAAATGAAAGCAAATGATTTCAAATCGATCACCAATCCGATAACCGGAAGCTTTACCTGATTATATGTTGAACTGATTCCATGCGTTTGAAACACGTTATATTCTTTGTTTTCTTTACCCTGTTTTTTCTGTTTTACCCAGGGGACTCGTATTACTTCCATCTTTTTGCCTTTAACCGCCAACTCTTTGCACAACCCGAACAAAAACTCTCCATACACGTACTTCCTGTCCCTTACGTAAAATATCCGTATTACCCCGACATCTCTGCACAAGGGGCTTACGTACTCGAACTCAATTCATTCACGCCCGTCTTCGAACGGGACAAGAACGGAAGGTTTTTTCCCGCCTCTACCACAAAGATGATAACCGCATTAACCGCGTTTGATTTATTCAAGCCGGATGATGTTATTCAAGTCAAACATCCGCTTAATGTCGGGCAGACTATGGGTTTGATACCCAACGAACGCATTACCGTCGAAAACCTGTTTTACGGTATGCTTGTTCATTCCGGCAATGACGCGGCATACGCACTTGCAGACTCTTTCGGCTACCAAAAGTTTGTTGCACTCATGAACCAGAAAGCACAATCAATTGGAATGACTCACAGCCATTTTACAAATCCTGCAGGACTCGACGATCCAAATCAATATACTTCACCGTTTGACCTTGCGCTTGCGGCAAGAGAACTGCTGAAAAATAAATACCTGGCAAAAATCACCTCCATAAAAGAAATAACCATTTCAGATGTTGATTTCAAGATTTTTCATCAGCTTTCCAACGTCAATCAGCTGTTGGGGGAAGTGCAGGGAATCGGCGGATTAAAAACCGGCTATACCGAAAATGCGCTCGAAAATTTGGTAAGTCTGTATAAATACGCCGGACACGAATATATTATTGTCGTTCTTCACAGTCAGGACCGCTTTCAGGACACAAAAAATATAGTCAAATGGATTGATTCGGATATCGGCTACCTCACTTTGTGAGGTAGCCGGAGTCAACGGCAGGAATAATCGCATAAAAATTGTTTGTCCCTAAAAATACGTATACCGGCTCCAGATAGTCCTGATAAGTATCCGGATCATAATAGGCGGTAAACATTGTTTTTATTGTCACGTTTTTTTGATTCTGATCTCCCGACAGAACAATTCCTTTCCCCTCTTTTAACTCAGACCATGCCAATGCGCCCGATCGTAACGGGTACACCCCAACCTGATCCGTCGATTTCTCGAAAAAATTAACTTGAGCCCTCAGAATTTTAAAATCCTGATTTTTGAATATCATCAGTACAAAATTCTGTGAGTTGGGAAACTTGGATGTCACGGTCGAAAAACCGTCGATATCCGGTCGGAAAAAATCCACCTCCACCATATTTGCGTCCTGAGCCCTATCTGCTCTTGTCATGCTGTTTGCGATGGGATCGTAATTCAAATAAACAATATTTGTTTTTCCCTGTGCGAGTTCATCCGGATAGCGGTTGACCGATTTGAGAAAATCGATGGCTTTGTTTGTAATGTCCGTTTCCGCAGGAATAGTCAATCCCTGGAATAGTGCCTGATTTCTTTCGAATCTGAATTCGTACAAGAAGTTAAAATTCGAAATATCTACCGTCAATGTCTGCAGAGGATCACTCATAACCGCCTGTGTCTGTTTCAGTTCGTATTTCATGGTTTCCGTATTAAACCCAAGAGTCTGGGCCATAAGATATGCTTTCTCTTTATACCCGAATCTTGTTGCGGTCGGCGGAATATAAAATACTTTAGCGGTCTGTGATGCGGTAACAGGTTCACCTTCTATCGTATCGAGCGTAAAATTCAGTCCGGCACTGCCGCTCGCGTTGCTGATACGGGGCGGTGTAATCTTATTAAACACGGGATTAATATATGTCTGCTGTACCTGAGGCCCCTGAAGAACAAGAAAAAGCAATTTTACCGCATAAAACAATATAAGAAGAACCAGCATTCCGATAACGGCGAATGGAAGCAATTTACGGCTGTAATAGGAAACTTCCGTCAGTGTCATTATTCCATGATACCAAAATCACTCTTTTTGTTACAATGAAACTATGGACAAAAAACTCCGTGTCGGCTGGTTCAGTTTTACTTGCTGTGAAGATTCTACCATCATGTTCACGGAACTTCTCAATACACACTACCGTGAATGGCTTTCGAAAATCGAGTTTGTCCATGCCCGCGTTCTCAGGAAAGACGATACGCAGGAACTTCATGATATGGATGTCGCATTTGTCGAGGGATCCATAAGCTCGGACAGCCAAGAAGATAAACTCAGAAGAATCCGCGAAAAATCAAAAATTCTTGTTGCCATAGGTTCATGTGCAATTGTAGGTTCTCCTTCTAATCAGAGAAATTTTTTTAACCCCGAACAAAAATCGGAAATTCAGCCTATTCTTGATCTTTTCAAATACAAAGCAAAAGTACAGAAACTGTCGGAGATCGTAAAGGTCGACGAAAATGTACCCGGTTGCCCGATGAACGAAACAATGTTTATTTCACTGGTGAATAAATTCATCAATCCCGGTCAAAATACACAATAAGTATTAATGAATAACAAATCGGGTGTAGCATATGCACAATATTGATATAGATTTCGACATCAACCTGGACGAAATTTCCAAAATAGAAGGAGCAGCTTCCCTGGAGATAAAAATCCGCGACATGCATGTACAAGAAGTCAAGTTCAGCATATCGGAATGGAAACGGTTTTATACGCAGGCGATACGCGGAAAACCCGCCACCGCGGTCCCGCAGCTTGTTGCGCGTATTTGCGGAACGTGTTCAAACGCCCACCTTTTGGCAAGTATTGAAGCAGTCGAAAAAGCATCTTCTACTATCCCTTCAAAACAAACCATGCTGCTCCGGAAGCTTCTGTACTACGGCCTTATCATCAGAGATCATGCCCTGCATCTTTATATTTTTTCACTGCCCGACGTATTCAACAAAAACTCGATTCTGGATTTTGACAGCAACGACCCCGTCCAAAAACAAATGCTGGAAGACACCTTCAGCGTAAAAGAGGTTGGCAATCGGCTGTCAGTTATCGTAGGCGGAAGATCCGTACACGCCCCCATGCCGACAATCGGCGGGTTTTTAAAGCTTCCGAAACTGGAGGATTTAAAAAATCTAAAACCGGAATTGATTGAACTGCGTACAAAAATTCTGAATCTTCTTGATATTTTCAGCCGTGACCAATCGGATTTTTCCCTTGAAACCCCGGTTACATACAGCGGTCTGTCGTCCGAGGATTATTCGTTTCTGGAAGGGGTCATGAAAACAAGCGACGGAATTACGATTCAGGAAAAAGACTATTGTCAACATCTTAACGCCGTTATTATCCCCTACTCCCAGGCCCGAGGATTCAAGTTCGACGGAAAATTCCTGATGGTCGGCGCATTGGCCCGTTTGAATATCGACAAAGACAAGCTTCATCCCAAAACAAAAGAGTCCGTCAAAAATTTTCTTGAGCTTTTCCCCTCACACAATTTGTATCATAACAATATCGCCCAGGCTATTGAGATTCTTCACGCAATAGATTCGTCCTGTGATATTATCGATTCGTTCCGGTCGATCGAGCAGGAACAGCCCATAAAGCCGGGTTTTTCCCAAAACGAAAGCGTTGGACTCATTGAAGCGCCCCGGGGAACCCTGAATTACAGATTGAAAAAAAACCCCAACGGTAATGTGGAAAAAGGAGATATTGTGGTCCCCACCGGTCAAAACCAAATCGTCATGGAACGGGGAATATTTGAATTGACCGAAAAACTCGTAGCCGTCGATACACCTAAAGAACAGATCGTATATGAAATAGAAAAATTTATCCGTGCATTTGACCCCTGTATGTCTTGCGCCGCTCATTTTTTGAAAGTAAAGTGGAAATAATATCAAAAACTGGCCTTCGAAAATCTTTCCCTGTTAATGAGGGTACGGCAATTATTTTCGCATCATCGATTTTATTCAGCTTTTTAAGCAGTAAGAGATGAAAAAGCAAGTCATAATCGTGAGGAGAAACCGGCGTTGATTTACTTGAATCAAAATCTCCAAGATTTAATAACATCGGTTTTTTTATTCCTTTTACCGTATCGATAATAATCGGTACTTTTTCGTTCTGGGGCGGAAATGATTCTTGAGGATCGGTCAAAATGAATGTGACTTCCGGAAAGTTTATTTTGAAAAGGGGATAAAACACGATCGGTGTTTCATCACCCGGAACCAGAGGATTTCCGAATACATATATGTTCATATCAGGCTAAACTGAGGACGGACCTTAAAAGGTCTGTCCTCATCGGGAGTGTTAAAAAATTCTATGGATTTTTGAGTATAATACCTCAACCGCTGCACTTGAGTATTTCTCAACACACCGCAAACAAAACCCCAATGAAAACTCACCCAATCGTCCTTTTTTATTTGCGATATGACCGATTTTCCTTTATATTCATGCCTCAAAAGTCTTGTTTTCACGGCGCCTAAACGGAGTAAACCATGATCAAATACGAGCGGCTGCATATCAATTCTAATTAAAGACATGCTCCGGTTTTCATTCTTGGTGGATGTAATGTTTAACACCTTCCCCCATCCGATCCTGCATTCATCCATGGTTTTTAAGGTGTGGAAACTGGGATCATGGCCTGTACGTCTGAAAATATTGAAAACATGAAACGAGTGATGAGGCAGTACTTTCTTAACCATTATGCTTCGTCTCATGTTAATATAGTCTTTTTTTGAGAATTTTTTTTCTATACTCATTTTTTCCAGCAATATTGCATGATAGTTTGTCTGCGAAACCGTATCCAGAAGTGAATTTCCTATCCAGTATGCCTCCACAACCTTTTGGTCGAAAGGATCCTCAATATGATTTTCCGAGGCAATAAGACGCAGATACACATACATAGTTTCAAATTCGGATAATATATGTGTTATTTCCTTAAATGCACTTTTCCTTACAGTGTTTCCCACGAGCGTTGCGTTCTCGTCGGGACCGCAATAACCATAAAAGTTTGGGGCAGACGCATAATGTGAGCAAAGCAGCAATCCTGCGTAGTCCATAAGTATTTAATGTGACTTCTGAATCGAAATCTTCAATTGAGTCGCATAGAGCAATATAATCCCGCCCGCAATCAACAATGAAGCAAACACTTCCGATGACGTAACTGCTATAGACGCGAATGATCCGTTCAAAAAAGTCCCGACAATTACCGAAATGCTTAGCGCAAGCGTGGCAACATGTGCCGGTATTAGTTTAAGCGACTTATACCAAAAATAAACATAGCCGAACAACAGAGAACCGCCCACCAGAATCGTTTGAAGTTGAGAAACGTCGAGAGAAACTATAGGTAAAGTCTTATCTGTAAGCATCGAGATTCCGAGCAATACGGCTCCTCCGATCAACATTCTCGACAATCCGATAATTTCCGGAGAAAACCGGGTTAGAATTTTTTTGGAAATAACAGTCTCCGCCGACCATAATATTGTTGCGGCCAATACCATGAAAGTTCCGGTATTGACAATAAATTTTACCGGGGTGAATAAAAACGTTCCCGCAAACACCAATACAAACGCAAGAACGGATTTTTTTGGCAGCTGCTCGTGAAGCGAAATTACCGCAAAAAGCGATACCCAGACAAAAAGGGATTTATGAATCATGTTTGCCGACTGCGCGCCAATGCTTTGCAGTCCGGTAAAGAATAAATAAAAGGGCACTCCTCCTCCGATGACTCCGATGACAGATAGTATAATCAGATCTTTGCGGCCGATTTTTTTCAGCTCATCGAATTTCCTGAACCCAACCACCCCAAATAAAAACACGGCTCCCACGAACAGATTACGTACGGTCGTAAGTGTTAAGGGATCTATGTTCGCAAGAGAAATTTTAGAATAGAATATTGCGACTCCGGATATTATTGCCGTAATGAAAGCGTAAACCAACCCGCGAACCCTGGACGAGTTATTTCGCATGATTAATTATTTTATTAATAACAACGTTTCCGTAAACTAGTACCATATCGTTTTTCTTCAAACGAGATTCGTTTTTTTCATAATATGCCTCCATGCCGTTTTCCAGAATCACCTTATTCTTTAATACTTTTTCAACCTTGTAGGGTTTTACAAAACACATATATATTCATAATATCACATCAAAACAACACGATGTGCAAAGAATTGTGGTACAATAAGTCGTTGTCCAACATATGACATCATATAACGTAAAGCGTCTTTCGGTTTCACAGATTTCCGATATTGTTGCAATCATCAAAAAAGTACTTACCGATGACTTTCCGGAGTATGAATCCCGCGTTTCTTATATTTACCGGACTTCTATTTTTACCCCTTCATTCTTCAAGAAAATAATAAAGGACAAGACAAACGCAGCCTTTGGAGTCTTTGTAAAAAAAGATCTTGCCGGTATTATCGTGCTTAAGTCCGAATTCGGCGGCGGCATATTCGTCGAATGGCTTGCGGTAAAAAAACAGTATCGGAATTCCGGAATTGGAGATGCGCTGCTTAATCAGGCACAAAAATGGGCTCTTGAACACAAAAACCATTTCATGTATCTTTATACCGAAAGTAAGAAAAATATCGCGTATTACACAAAGCGCGGCTTTGTACACAGCGCGTGTTTCGAGAATTCCTGGTTTGGCGCCACGGAACATATTATGAGCAAACAGTTGAGACACAAGCCTTTTGAAGAAATGTTTAAAAAATATTTACGAAAGAAAGCCTGAACCATGTTAAAAAACAGAATTATCTATAACAATTTCTGTGAATACCGTTTTGTTTTTACCAAAGCGAGGGATTCTTATGTATGGGACGATCAAAAAAGAAAATTAATTGATTTTACGTCAGGTTGGAACGTGACAAACCTAGGATGGAATAACGGTGAAATCCGCGATGCAATAATCTCACAGGCTAAAAAAAATACGTATGCACCCATGTGGACTGCCGACCCGATTCAAAACGAACTCGCAAAAAAATTTTCAGAGTCGCTTCCGGCAGTTCTCAACGCGTTCGGAAGAACCACCGGAGGAACGGAATCAAACGAAGAAGCAATAAAAACAGCGCGCGCATATACCGGAAGAAAGAAAATAATAGGATTTACCAATACATACCACGGACAATCATATGCCACCCTGGCAATCGGGTATCTGCCGGAATACGCGGTTTCAAAAGCTATTGCACCGATGCTCGGTGATTTTATCCATATTAACTTTCCCGATAAACACAATCCCGCAGTTTCCCTGGAGAAATTTGCCGAAGAACTCGAAAGTATTCTGAAAAAAAGAGATGTGGCGGCATTGGTTACCGAAGCAGGCATTATCACAGGTTGGGGATCAACGCTAATTGCTCCCGACGGATATCTTTCTCTCGTCAGAAAACTTACCAAAAAGTACGGAACCCTTCTCATCCTGGATGAGGTGGGAACCGGCTTTTCCCGATGCGGCGCATTATTCGGAATGCAGCTCGAAAATATTACTCCGGACATTGCCACTTTTGCAAAAGGAGTATGTAACGGATCTGTGGCGATCGGTGCAATGGTAACCAGCAAAGAAATCGCGGAATCAACCTATGCAAAATCCAACCTTACCTCTACGTTCGGATGGACACCAATTGCGTGCGCGGCAGTCCTGAAGACTCTCGAGATCCATAAAAGGGAAAAACTCTGGCTAAAAGCAAAAAAGGAAGGACAATACATGATGAGAACTCTTCAGAACGAACTTTCCGATTCCCCTCTTATCGACTATGTCGACGGAAAAGGAATGGAGATCGGGGTACACTTCAATAAACAACAAGGTAAAAAACCATTAACCCGACAGTTAATAGAAAAAACGCAAAAAATCGGCCTGCATATCACCTACTCCGACGATTATAATCAACAGCTGATGCCGCCTCTTACCATGGACAGAAAAACGCTCGATAAAGGAATCGAAATGTTTGTCAAAGTCATAAAGTCTTCTGAATAACGTAAAGATATTTCCAGCTATCTGATCTTCTTATTTCGGGATTTTTTGATACAATTATATGAACTACCAGGGGTGGCGGAGTGGCCAATCGCAACAGACTGTAAATCTGTCGGGTTTTCCCTGCGAAGGTTCGAATCCTTCCCCCTGGACACTGAAAAAATGAGGGCATATTCGCCCTCTATTTTTTTAGC
>JBJKRW010000086.1:0-10219 GCA_046704445.1 Microgenomates group bacterium | reverse complement strand
TCTAAATTCGAATCCTTACAAACACCTCAATCAATATATCAATTGACCACACGGGAACTCACATACGATTTCAATAAACTATCGACGAATCAGGAACGTCTGGGTGCGGAGCAAGCACTTATACATCCGGAGCAGGCGGTATGCGTTGAGTTCTCCGATGTATTTATTGCGTTAGCAAGAGAAAAAGGAATATACAGCAGAGAGTTGGAGGGTTATGCCTTTACTCAGGATCCTCAATTAAGACCCTTGTCTTTATTATCCGACGTACTTCATTCATGGCCCCAGTATTATGACAATAGTTCACAATTATGGATATCTGTCGACCCTACCTGGCAGAATACTTCGGGGATTGACTATTTCAGTTCTTTGGACCTAAACCATATTGTTTTTGCTATTCACGGAAAAGAGTCGGATTATCCGCTACCCGCAGGAATGTTTAAAATCGGAAACTCACACGATATAACGGTAAATCCAACCGACAATGTTCCCGAAACAACCGAATCGCTGAAGATCGTCTCCTATAACATTCCTCAGACGGTTCATGACAACAAGGTATATAGATTAAGCGTTACTATAGGAAATTTCGGTAATACTCAGCTGTATAATATTCCGGTTTCCATAAATGCCTCAGGTGCAACGTTATCGATTCCGCCCAAAACGTTGGATGTTATAGCCCCTTACGAACAAAAACAGTTGACTTTCACCGTACAGACTCCCAAAACAAATATTAATAAAACCGCACATCTTGAGTTACGCGTGGGTAATATACTTATGCAGAACTATGCTCTGAATATTATTCCTTTGTATTATTCTGTTACGCTTTTTATTGCCACAAGTGTCGGCGTAATATTTATTTGTATTTTAGGGCTTATGTATATCAGACGTAAAATATGATAGACAAAGAGAAACTTTTTTTGCCTTCGTCTCCCGGAGTCTATCTGTTTAAACAAAATAACAGAGTATTATATGTAGGCAAATCCGTAAACATAAAAGCGCGTGTATACTCACACATCGATAATGCAATTGAAGATTCTAAAGAGCGGGCGATCATACGGCTCTCCAATATCGTGGATTATATTGTATGCGATTCCGAATTTAAGGCCTTGCTGTTGGAATCGGTATTGATAAAAAAATTCAATCCCAAATACAATGTGATCTGGAAGGACGGGAAAAGCCATCTGTATATTAAGCTAACCATTCGCGATAAATTTCCAAAAATATTGCTTTCAAGAAAGGAAAACGATCATAGATCTCTTTACATCGGTCCCTTTTCGTCTACAAAAGTAGCAGAGAGTATTATAAAGGAACTGCGCAAAATAATACCATTCTGCACCCAAAAGAACCTCTCGAGCCGTGCATGTTTCTATTCCAAAATAGGCCTTTGTAATCCTTGCCCGAATGTAATCCACCGCGAACAAAATATACGTAAAAAAAAGAAATTAACCGAAATATATAACAGTAATATCAGAGCCGTCAGACGTATTCTTACGGGATATAGCGAAACATATCTTCAAACTCTTTATTCACAGCTTAAAAAGTTTAGCAAATCACGCTCCTATGAATCCGCAATAATTATCAGGAACAGAATATTCTCCTTGGAAAAACTTCTTTTTCTAAAAAGACTTGGGGGTCCTGATATTTCGCTGCATAACAATATTGATTCGGAAATGCAAAGTCTTTTGAAATTTTTATCTCAATATTTTCCCAATCTAACCATATTACACAGAATCGAATGCTATGACGTGAGTACAACGGGTCAAAAATTATCCACTGCCTCTATGGTGGTTTTAAAAGACGGTGTAATAAATACCGACGAGTATAAACGTTTCAAAATTAAAAACAAATCTATTCGTTCCGATTTCGATATGCTTAAAGAGGTATTAACTAGAAGATTTGCGCATTCCTGGCAACGGCCCGACCTTGTTGTCGTCGACGGAGGAAAACCGCAGGTAAAAACCGCGGTGAAGGTATTTTCTTCATTGAAAATTAAAATTCCCTTGATCGGAATTGCAAAACATCCGGACAGAGTAGTTCTGGGAATTTCACCGTATCGAACATTTTCCCGTGCATTTATGAAGAACGGTATTCTTCCTGTTGAGAGAATTAGAGATGAATCCCATAGATTTGCAAAAAAATATCATGTTTTTTTAAGGAGCAAGGCGTTTCTGATATAATTATAAGTATGAAACGAATAATAAGAATGGTGGTGTTTTCAGGTTTTGCGCTTCTTTTCACTGCCTGGTGGAATAAAGGATTTATCATTTCATATACACCAAGGGATTTACTCGAAAACGCGTTATTGATAGGTATATTATTTTATCTGATAGTGCCTTTTATGAAAATAATATTGCTTCCTTTACAGTTTTTGACTTTTGGACTCATATCGTTTATTATTGCAGTATTGCTGCTGGCATTTATATCCAGCAGATTCGGACTTGTGGAAGTGAAAGAATGGATATTTCCTGGGATACAGCTAATGGGCGTACGTATACCAAAGACTCAAGTCTCATATATTGCAAATCTCATTCTTTCGGCTCTGTCTTTATCAAGTGTTATAAATTTGCTTGAAACATTTTTATGAAAAATCTTTTACTTGTATTGAACATTGCTCTTAGCATCCTCATTGTAGTGTTTATTCTTATTCAGGGTAAGGGAGCGGGTTTGGGAAGCGCCTGGGGCGGAGGAGGAGAATTTTTCCAAACAAGACGCGGTATCGAAAAAGTTACGCTTAATTTAACCGTTATATTCATAGTAATCTTCTTTATCGTTTCCATGGTCAATCTATTTGTTAAATAATGTTCGTCAGACTCTCATGCAGAAGTTCCTTAGATATTATTATTGGCTTGTGACGGAGTTTGTGAGGAAACACTTCAAGTTGATTCTCATTAGTTTTGTTTCAAGTTTTATTGCAATAATCGGATTAATTTCATTAAGTCCTTATATTCAGACTTTTTTTTCCTCAAAACGACTCGTATACGGAATACAGGGCCAATTTGACTATAACAGTATTCCCGATGACATCGTATCTAAAATATCCAATGGTTTGCTTGATATAGACAGCAAAGGTAATGTTGTTCCATTATTGATTAATTCGTGGGAGGTTAAAAACAACGGTAAACAATACAGACTTTATTTGCGAAACGATCTTTACTGGAGCGACGGAAAAAAGCTTGTCGCTTCGGATATCAACTACCAATTTAAGAATATTACCGTGAAAACCGAGGGAGATTACATCATTGATTTTTATCTTGATAAACCATTGCCCATATTTTTAACCTATTTAAGGAAACCTTTGTTGAGATACCCGTTAGTGGGGGTAGCGGGTCTGTATAAGACCGCTCAAATAAAAACAAAGTACGGATACATATCCGAACTGGACCTTGAGCCAAATAAACCGAACTTGAGCCCGATTACATACAAATTTTATAATAATGAATCACAGCTTATTACGGCGTATAAAAAAGGCGAGGTTAATTCAATAACGGGTAATAAAAAATCAGTTGCGGATACATTTTCAACCTGGAAGAATACCTCGGTAAAGAGGATGGTTGATTATTCGCGCTTAATGACGTTGTTTTTCAATTTTTCAAATCCGCTTCTAAAGGAAAAAGAAGTCCGTGATGCATTTGATCTGTCAATCAATACTCAAGTACTTTCTTCCTACGGAGAACTTGCTATTGGTCCCATACAACCTGTTTCCTGGGCTTATAATCCCGATTTAAAGCGCCCGACCTATGATACTGAACTTGCTTCAAAAATAATCAAAAAGGATACTACATCGTCTGAATCCGCAAAATTTAACCTTGTTACCTCATATGAGTATTATGATATAGCCGATGCCTTAAAAAAAGATTTTGATCAAGTGGGTATTAACGTAAATATCCAGATGGTTTCGTTCGAACAGTCGCCTTCCTTCGATTTATTCCTTGCATACTGGAAGGTCCCTTCGGATCCCGATCAGTACTTTTTTTGGCACTCTACCCAGGTACAAGGTAACATAGGAGGTTACAAAAACGTGAAGATAGATAAATTGTTGGAAGACGGCAGAAATACGTTGAATATAGACGATCGCATAAAAATTTATTATGAGTTTCAAAGAGTCATGCTTGACGATCCCCCGGCTTTATTTTTGTTCTATCCTTACGTTTACACTATTACAAGGAAATAGTATAATATTGCAATAAAGTCATTGATCACGAGGATGCTTACGTTACGGAAAGAGGTAGTTAAGGGAGCGTAATTTTTTAAAGGGCGAGTGGCGAAATTGGCATACGCGTAGTCTTGAGGAGGCTATGGAGAAATCCGTGGGGGTTCAAGTCCCCCCTCGCCCACAAATAAGAACTTTTAAGTTGATGCTTTTGCTGCAAGGTCAACCGTACCAGGCAATGTTTTCAGCTTTTTAACTTCTGACAAGCTGAACCAGCCGTATTTTGTAGCCTCCGAATTAAGTATAATAGTTTGCGTATCCATGTGACCACATACGTAACAAATGAACAGACCCTGCCAATTATGTATACGCTTTGTGAATATTTTGGGTATTAAATACTTGATCGATACATCAAGTCCTACTTCTTCCTTCATTTCTCTTAACAGAGTTTTTTCCGGAGATTCTCCAAATTCCAATCCTCCTCCCGGAAACTGCCAGTGGTTATTGGCCCAATCCGGTTCGTGTTTTCCGTTTCTATATGTAAGAAGAAATTTATTATCTTTTATAATAACCCCTATTACCACAGGTACTATTTTATTCATATCGGGTGATCCCACCGCGAATCGAACGCGGATCACATCCTTAGAAGGGACGTGCTCTATCCAATTAAGCTATGGGATCTGGAGCCCTTCCGGAGAATCGAACTCCGATCAGCGGTTTACAAAACCGTCGCTCTGCCACTGAGCTAGAAGGGCGCTACATCATATTTCTTTGTGCCGGGAAAGGGACTCGAACCCTTACAGCTTTGCAGCCACAGGATTTTAAGTCCTGCGTGTATACCATTCCACCATCCCGGCTGTACCTATATCTGTTCTATTGTACCACTTTATTCTTTTAAATAAAATATTGCGTTATTATCTTCTTTTTCGCGAGTTTGCTTAAATTTTTAGCAGGTCAGATGAGATTTTTTTGATCTATTATTTTGGAATGAAGCCCAAGGTGTTTCAATCCCTTTGAAGTAACGATACGTCCTTTACTGGTTTTTTTAACAAAACCGAGCTGTAATAGATACGGTTCAATAAACTCCTCAACCGTACTTTTGTCTTCGGATAATGTTCACGCGATGGTTTCGATTCCAATTCCGGTGTTTTGAAATTTATCCGCTATAAGATTAAGATATTTGAGATCGATATCAAAAAGGCCTTCATTATCTATTTCCAGCAGTTTAAACAGTGAATCAACCAGTCGGGCGTCAATCGCTTTTACTTTTTTTGCATCATAAAGGTCTCTGGCGCGTTTGACCATCCGGATTGCTATTCTGGGCGTTTTTCGAGAACGGATGGCAATTTCCCTCGAAGCGGAATCGTCTATGGGAAGATTGAGTAAAACCGCTGTTCGTTTAATAATTTCCACCATTTCCTGAAGAGAATAATAGTCCAGTCTGAGAATTAAACCAAATCTGTCTCTAAGCGGAGCGGACAGGTGTGCCAGTTTTGTAGTAGCTCCGATAATGGTAATTTTTGGCACCTCGATTCGCATGGTACGTGCGGATGGGCCTTTCCCGATAATGATATCCAGGAAGAATTCTTCAAGCACAGGATACAACATTTCTTCAACGTGTTTGGGCAGACGGTGTATTTCATCTATAAAAAGTATGTCGTTATTATCCAAATTGGTTAATATTGACGCAATGTCCGCTCCTTTTTGTAAAGCCGCTCCCGAGGTAATCTTGATTGAACCTCCCAGTTCGTGAGAAATCACGTGAGCCAACGTTGTTTTTCCAATTCCCGGAGGTCCGTAAAACAAAATATGTTCGGAGGGAAACCCCCTTTTTTTTATACCGTTAAGAAAGAGTTTCAAGGTCTGAATGATCTTTGATTGACCCGTATATTCCTGAAGCGTTTTTGGCCTGATATTCGTTTCCGGAACCGAGGTATCTTTATTTACCATTGTTCAGATATTATAGTACAAACAGTATTAGTGAAAGATCTGATTATTGTTTTAGATGCTTTAAAGCCGATTTTACTTTTTCTTCCACAGACAGATTTTTAGGAAGTTTTCCGAGAAGATTTTTTGCTTCGAGGCTGCTCAAACCAAGCGTGGTAAGTGTATCTATAACAATTTTATCCTCGTCAGATATGTAAAATGCATCAAAAGAAAATCCTTTATTTGCGCGCTGCGAAAGCTCAAGTAAAATTTTCATGGCAGTCTTTTTTCCCAAACCGGGTATATGGGAGTAAAAATCCACGTTATTAGTTCTCGCAGCTTCAATAAGTTCGTTAACGTTCACATACGAAATAATTCCATATGCTGTTTTAGGCCCCACTCCCGAAACGGACAGCAGAAGCGTAAAAAAACGAAATTGCTGCTTAGATTCGAATCCAAAAAGAACCTGTGCATCTTCGCGCACCTGTAAATACGTATATATATCAACAGACGAACCCACCGGGTTCTTTGATAAAATTTGAGGAGTCAAATACAGTTGATATGATATTCCACCCGCGGTTTCTATAATCCCGATATTCTGATCGGTTTCAGTCAACACACCTTTAATTTTGGCTATCATATCCCAAAAGTATAAATAACGAATTGATTACGATCAAGGCTATTTTAGGCCCTGTCGTTCTATGTTCCACAAGCGGTTATATTTGGCGACGCGTTCGCCCCGTGAAGGAGCGCCGAATTTAACAAAGTCCGCCTGAATTGCAACTGCAAAATCTGCCAGAAAATCGTCGTTTGTTTCTCCTGAGCGGTGTGAAACAATGCAATTAAATCCGCTCGACCTTGCCAGATGGACCACATCCAGTGTTTCCGACATTGTCCCTATCTGGTTAGGTTTAATAAGTACCGTAGTACAGGCGTGTTCTTTTATCGCTTTGGAAAGGCGTTCCTTATTGGTTACCAGAAGATCGTCACCGACCAAATATATATTTCTTGAAATCATACTTGTGATTTTCTTCCAGTTATCCCAATCGTCGTCGTTTAAAGGATCTTCCAAAATAAGTATCGAATTATTTTTACACATCTCAAGTAACAGACCGATAAATTCGTTTACTTTAAGTGGATGTGCTTTGTCTTTTATGACATACCGTTCATTTTTATAGAAATGAGAAGCAGCAACATCCAGGCCAAGAAAAATGTCAACTCCAAGCTGCAGTTTTTTTTGATTCAAGGTTTCCTTAATTGCCTCAATCGCGTCGTTATTGGTGGCAAAATTCGGGGTAAAACCGCCTTCTTCGCCGACAGAGATTATCGCATTTCTATAGAGAAGTACGTTTTTAAGTTCGTGAAATATCTCCACTCCTGTTTGATATGCCTGACTAAAACTGAATGCGGAAGAGGGTATTATTTGAAATTCCTGAAAATCAAGATTGTTATTTGCATGCTTTCCTCCGTTGATGATATTGAAAATAGGAGTAGGGATATTTTCCAAAGATATCTGTTGTTTATATGTAGATGCGTACAGTTCGTTGATATACTTAAAGAGAGGCTTTTGCGTCAGTACGGCGGCTGCTTTTGTTACCAGTTGCGAAATGCATAATATTGTATTTGCTCCCAGCTTTGATTTATTTTTTGTACCGTCCGCGTTAATAAGCCAGTTATCAATCGCATTCTGCTTGAGAGGTGAAATACCTTTAAGCTTGGGTGCAATAAGTGTGTTAATATATGTGACCGCCTGAGAAACCCCCATGCCGAAAAATCGTTTTGTATCCTGGTCTCTTAACTCGACACATTCGTATTTTCCGATTGAGGTTCCTGCAGGAATAGAAGTTGTAACGCTTTGCCCCGAGTCCAGTATAAGATTACCTTCCAGTGTAGGAAATCCTCTCGAGTCAATAATTTCGTATGCGTGGATCTGTTGTATCACCGCCATATCGCAGTTTAATCGTGTTTGTAAATTTTTTTTTCGAGATTATAAATCAGTTCTCTTGTACGATTTACCGCATCGGGATTGACTGAAACACTCGTAATCCCGGCCCTAACCAGTTTTTCAACCAGATCCGGATAGTCGGAAGCTGCCTGCCCGCAAATGGACGATGTCAGACCGGCCTTATCGGCCGTTTGGACTACATATTCAAGCACGGACTCAATTATCGGAGTCCTCTCATCGTAGATTTGTGCCACTTCGGAGTTATCCCTATCAACTCCAAGCAGCATCATGGTCAAATCGTTGGTTCCTATAGAAATTCCGTTTATGCCAAGCTTTGTGAATTCTTCTATGTTGAGCGCACAGGCGGGAACTTCGACCATAATAAGTAATTTAAAATCGGGATAATCCAGTAAACCCGTGGATTCTACGATTTCCTTTATTTTTATTATTTCGTACGGTGCCCGAATAAAGGGTATCATAAGGTGTAGATTATGAAATCCCGATTCCCATATTGACTTTATTGCTTGAAGCTCCATCAGAAAAACTTCCGGATTGGCGATATAGCGTGATGCACCCCTGAAACCCAGCATGGGATTTTCTTCTTTTGACTCGTATAACGCTCCTCCGGACAGATGCCGATATTCATTGGTTTTGAAATCCGTTGCACGGTATACAATCGGGCGGGGATTGAAGGGTTTTACGAATTTCAAAAGTTGTCTCATTAAAGTATGGACAAATATCTTTTCCTTATGTTGTTTAATAAAAACTTTTGGATGAACGCCTATACCCGCAATCATAAACTCGGCACGCAATAATCCCACACCGTCAACATCCATTTTTGATACCTCTTCCGCTTCGTCCGGCTCCGCAAGATTGACATAAACCTTGGTCATGGTCTTAATGTGTTTATTTTCTTTTTCTTCAGAATCGCGTTTTTTTGTGGGAGTAAACACTTTACCTTTGTAAATTTCTCCCCATTCGCCGATTACCGTAATGACCATTCCGTTTTTAAGTGATGTTGTTGCGTGATCCACCCCCACTACGGCCGGAACGCCAAGTTCACGCGAAACGATTGCGGCATGGGAGGTTCTTCCTCCTTTTTCAGTTATAATAGCGGACGATTTTTTCATGGCGGGCACATAATCGGGGTTTGTTTGCGGCGCAACCAACACGTCTCCATGTGATATTTTGTCAATTTCTTTTGGAGAATGGATAACCGTAACCGGACCCACCGCAATGCCGGGAGATGCCGGAGAACCGGTCAGAAAAGGAATCAAACTTTGAAGTTCGGCTTTGCCTTCCTTTTCCTGGCCTGATTTTGAAGATACGGCTTTTATCGTAGTTATCGGTCTCGATTGAACTATATATACTTCGTTTTGTTCTATGGCCCATTCAATGTCTTGAGGAAAATAATAGTGATGTTCAATATCTTTTACAAGAAGCGCTACCTTTATAATTTCTTCCTGCGAAAGTTTCTGCATACTTCCTTCACGTTTTGAAAGTTTGACTTCTTTATTTGTTATCCCTGATTTTACCAGTTTAAGGGTTTGAAATTTCGATTCAATCTTCGTAATAAGCATAGAGCGCTTGTCCACCTCATAATGGTCGGGGGTCACCTTTCCCTGAACAATATATTCTCCCAATCCGTAAATGGCTTCTATAACAATAAGATTTTTATTATTAGTCACAGGGTCTATACTAAACGCAATACCCGATTTTTCAGATTCGACCATTCGCTGCACAACTGCTGCAAGTCCTACTTTAAAGTGATCAAATCCCTGTTCATGGCGGTAGTAGATGGCACGTTCCGTAAACAAGGAAGCCCAGCATTCCTTAACCTTTGACAAAAGATGTGATTCTCCTTTGACATTAAGGTATGTTTCCTGTTGCCCAGCAAACGATGCGGTAGGAAGATCTTCTGCCGTTGCCGAAGATCTTACGGCTACGAGAGGCGCGTGATAGGTATTGCTTACTTTTTTTAGAGCCTTGTTCCATAGAGAACTGTTTCCTTTTCTGTAGTGACTTTCGTGTTCCGAAAGATTATCATAATGTTCTACAATTTCCTTAGCCAGATTCACCGGTATTTCAGAGCTAATAATAAGTTTTTGAATTTCGGTTGAAGCATGGTGAAGTTCCGAAGCTCTATCATAATTAATGTTTCTCAAAAAGGCTTTTATTTTTTGCTCAAGCTTTGCTTCTTT
>JBJKRW010000085.1:0-6937 GCA_046704445.1 Microgenomates group bacterium | reverse complement strand
CTCTTTTCTTCTCCAAGCTGTTTGGCAAGGTCTGTCGTAAACAGACGGTCTTCGGTGCCGTATCCGAGCATAATCCCCATTGTCCTCGTATCATTAACCATAGGAAGCGCAACGCGTTCAAGTTCCTTTTGATGGCTGGTCCGTGCGGTCGAATTATATAAATCCTTGAGTACTTCTGCGGTATCCGCGTGAATGTCAAGATTTTCCTGGACAAGGTCAAGCGACCGGAGTTTGGCCTCGACGGTTTCCAACTGCCGTAATAATTCCGCGTTTTTCGGAAACTGTTTCAGACCTTCCAAAATCTGTGCCTGCAGTTCTTGATAATGTGCAATGAGCGACGGTTTCATGTTTATCATTGCTCCGCAGCCGTGTTCCGGTTCTTCAAGGTCCGAATGCGCAATAAGAAACTCCAGGATGGGAATTCCTTTCTGAGCCACCTCTTTGATCCCGACCGCAATACGGTCTGAGGCGGGACGGATTTTATCGCCGAAATGAATCCTATCGAGTACGATTCCGGCTTTTGTTTCGAAGAACTTCACCACTTCGCCGAACAAAAAAGGAACATTTATTCTTCCGTCGATACAAAACGTTGAAGCGAGCGTACATTTTCCGTCAAGATCCTTAAGTTGTTTTTCTTTTTCAGTAACCTCCGCATATTCGTCCGAGCTATAGATAAGTGACAGTTGGTTGTTCTCAATAATAAGCTGAGCGATGCGTTGTTTGGTCTGAAGGGTATCCGCGGTTTCAGGCGAAACCGGTAAACGGGAGAATAACGTGTTGCAACTTCGGTCAAGTTCTTGAAATCTGGCAGCGAGTCTTCTGGTTGCGGTTTTGAGGCGTCGTTCAGGCATCAAAGGGAACAAACGTTTCTCAATTGTGATTTTTCCTGAAAGCATAGGCAGTAATTGTACTACTCTGACAGGATATTTCAAGGGGAGATGTATTGAGAAAGATCTATATAAAAACTCCGTAGGCTTTCCGGAATGTTTCAAAATCTACTTCTCTTTTCCCTTCAAGTTTAACTTTTTTTATCCGGATTTTACCGTTTTTATATTCCATATCAATGATTTTCAGCCGTCTTGTTTTTTCTTTGGAGTCGTCGTGGATAAGTGTCCAAATTCCCGGCCACGGCGAGAGTCCGCGGAACATATTCCACAACATAAGAGGCGCAGAAAGGCTTATAGTCTTGTCAATATACTGATTATTTTTTTTGATAAGTTCCGGTTGCTCATTATTTTGTAAAGCCCTATCCTGAATTGCACTTTTTATAAATTCATAGGAAACGAATCCGTCATTTTTAATCATATACGGGGCACGGGTAACAAATGCATGATTTTGCGGAACCGGCTCGATTGTTTCAGGATCTTTTCGTAATAAATCGGTAAATAAACCGTATGCAAATCTGGTAAGACGGTGTTCCATTCCGGTCCTCGTGTCAGTAAGATAGATTTTTATGGGTTTTTGGATGATTACGGGACCGTGGTCCATTTTTTCATCCATGACAAATATGCTTACTCCGGTTTCCGCATCGCCAAGGATCAGCGGATAGGCAATGGGGGAAGCTCCTCGGTATTTGGGAAGCAGAGACGGGTGGATGTTAAGAAATCCGGATTGCGTATGCCTGAACATGATTTTCGGGAGCTTGAGTATATGGGGCGGTATTAACTGTCTGAATCCGTATGCGAACACAAGGCAGAAATCACAGTTTTGCACCATTTTTTTTTGTTCCTCCAGTTCTTTTATCTGTTCAAAGACGGGGATATTTGTATTGCGAAGTATCTGCTTGACCGGTGACGGAGTAACAATCTGTTTTTTTCCGACGGGTTTGTCCGGTTGAGTCATGACAAACGAAACCTCAACCGGAGCATCGGGATCCTCAAGAAGAGCTTTCAGGAAATCCGCAGAAAAATAGGGTGTGCCGAAATATCCGATTTTGTATTTTTTCATATGCACATTGTATACCCATCTTATGCTTTTTGTCACGTCTAATCGGGATTAAAAGAGCCTTGGACGGGATATGTCTATATCCTGAGCAATTCATGTGTGAACGGTATATGGCGGTATCGGACGGATCCGAAACAGTGGAGTTCGATATTGTCTAAAGGTCGGCTGTGAAAGATGTTCTGGGAAAGACTACGGAACATACTGCAGGCTTTTCTCAAAAAGCGGGAAAAGGTTCTTTGATATTTCTACGTAAACATATCGTCCGGTTTGCGGATTGTACAGTTTAAGTACATAGGCTGAGTTATTGTTTATTTGTCTTCCCTCGGTTTTTTTATTATTAAACATAACTTCTTCGGTGGCGGTTTTTTTGTCGGAGAAAAGAAGAGAGAGGGGGTTTTCGGAAGCGCAATCAATAATGAGCGGCTGTTTTGAAGTTTGTTGTTTGAATTCCGCTGATTTGGACGATTCTTTGTCAAGAACAACCGTAGAGGGTATGAGAAAGTTTACACCGCATCCTTTATGCGTATAGGTATTAAATTGAAGCGGTTTTGGAGTTGCCGGAGGTTGTGTCGGCGTAATGCTCAGAACCAATTTAATTACTTTATTGGTATATTCTACGCGTTGTCCGTAGCGTACCCCGACGATGAATACGAGCGCCAGGCCGAGGAATATCAGCAACACATACGATTTCACTTTCATGATTTGAGTGTAGCATAATTTTGGAAAAAATTCAGTGGCGCATCAATACGCCTAAAGCAACATTATATTAAGAAAAAAAATGCGGAAGCGTTTTTCCGGAATCATTTGGAGAAATACCGCGGATTGATATCTTTACAGAATGAACGGATGGCCGGATCAAAGCGGAAGATTGCTTTGATCTTCCGCGTTACACTTGACAAAACGAAAAAGGGTTTAGTATACTTGTGTTGGTCCTCCTGATGAGGAATAGCAGATTGATAACTTTTTCTCTACGCTATCAAATCATAGGGTAAGTCCGATGGTTGCATCGGATAATGAAATGAATTTTCCGATAACTGAGGTTACCGGAAAGCATTTCCCCGTTATCTGCTGAGGGAAAAAGCTCATAAAGCCGCCTCGTTTGGGAGGATCATCTAGTACCTCGAAACCTCATTTGACGTATGATAAACATAAACTAATTTTGCTTATTCCTATAGTCCCTAATTGATTTGGGGACAAGACAAACAGGAACCGAAGATAATGCGAAACGTACGATGTGTTTTTAATACTTGAATAGACAATATCCGTCTTTATTATTAATTTTATTTTATTTTATGGCTCCACGTAAAACTCTGCAAAAAGACCAGATCAAGGGTCAGTCCGCGGGCGCAACGGGACACTTTCCGGATGAGGCAGCTGCATCAAAGAAAGCAAAGACTGCAGGATCAAAAATTTCTTCCGATTCGGCCCCGGAAAATCAGAAAAATCTTGACTCCGAGTCGATAGATGTTTCGACCCTTATAGAACAGTATGAATCCAAGCCTATCATGCCGGTTGAAGGCAGTTTGGCGAAGGAAGAAAAAAAACCGCTTGTGCGGGCGAAAGAATCTCCGAAATCGGAACAATACCGGGAGGTTCCCCTGGAAGAAAGACTAAAAGAAGATTTGAAAATGAGCTATCCCGCAAAAGGAATCCTCGACATTACCTTTGGCGGATACGGATTTCTCAGACAAGATTACGCATTAAATCCGGATCGCGACATCTATGTTTCCACTTCGCAGATCCGAAGATTCTGGCTTCGAAGAGGAGACGAAGTTGAAGGATTGGCCCGACCGCCCAAGGAGGGTGAGCGGTTCCACTCGCTTCTTCTGATCAAGAAGATAAACGGAGTGGAGATGACCGAGCTGGAAAGCTCGAAAAGGAAAAATTTTGACCAGCTTACTTCCCTTCATCCGAACAAGCAGATTAAATTGGAGACGGACAAGGAAACATATTCTATGCGGATAATGGATCTTATTGCCCCCATAGGTTTTGGCCAGCGCGCCTTGATCGTTTCCCAACCCAAGGCGGGGAAGACGACTTTTTTGAAAGAGATGGCGCAGGCAATCGCAATCAACTATCCGGATGCGTATCTTATGGCTATCCTGATCGGAGAACGGCCGGAAGAGGTAACGGAAATAAAACGGTTTATCAAAGGTGAAGTTGCCGCGTCCAATTTTGACGAATCTCCGAGACAACAGGTTAAGGTAGCGAATTTGGCGCTTGATCGTGCAAAACGCATGGTCGAGATGGGAAGGGACGTAATTGTCCTTCTGGATTCCGTCACCCGTCTTGCCCGTGCCTTGAATTTGTCGGTGACCGGATCAGGAAGAAGTTTGTCCGGAGGATTTGATCCTTCAGCCCTGTATCCCGCCAAGAAATTTCTCGGAGCGGCACGAAACTGTGAAGAAGGCGGAAGCTTGACGATTATCGGAACCGCCCTCGTGGGAACGGAATCGCGCATGGACGATCTGATCTATGAGGAACTAAAGGGAACCGGCAATATGGAGGTTCACTTGGATCGGGATCTTGCCAATAAACGCATATTTCCGGCCATTGATGTGGAAAAATCAAGTACGCGGCATGAAGAGTTGCTGTTTGATAAGGCAACCATGAATCACGTCAATACACTGCGGCGCGCACTTTCTCTGTTATCGCCGGAAGAGCGTACAACCGCCATGATTGATAAGCTGGCAAAATCAAAAACCAATAAGGAATTCCTGGAAAGCTTGAACAAAGGCTGACGTTTTTTGATATCTTTTAATGTTGTAGTAATGTAGTCTGATATCGTGTTATTTTAGCTTCTGGGGGATAATTGTCGGAACATCAACTGGTGGGCTGGATGAAATCCAGATTGAACATAAGGTAGGATATAACGATAAGCAAATTTGGGCGGGTTTGGATCGAATATAGAACAAGCTCCATTCGTTCCGATCAGTTTTAAAGGGGAAGGATTGGACGGTACGCGGCGTTTTCTCCGTGGCGGGTATTTACGGAAAAAAACATTACCTTTCGTATCAATAAAATATTGTTCCTTCTCATTCTCGCGGTTTTTTCTTCTGTAGAGCCATACAAACTCATGTTCTCCATCGTTGTCTTCTGGAATATGAAATCCGTGAGGGAACGTTTTTGCTCTTCCGTCAAAAAAGAATCTTTGGGAAGTGATTGTTTCCGCAAGCCTCGAGCGATCCATACCGGAAAAAATAAATTCCATATAGGTTATATTATAGCTCTATTTAGCTTTTCGGTCAAGAGTTATCCACAAAATATACACATTGTTTTGACAGAATCTCTTGACATGCGGGAAATATCTCCGTATACTGCATACTGGTATAGGGTATAAGAAATGAAACAACAGATAAAGAGTTTCAGTTTTATTTCAGGCAGACGTTAGATATTTATTCAGACATATGGATACCAAAACGCGGATTAACAGAATAATCGGTCAATTGAAGGGAATAGAGCGCATGGTGAATGAAGAAAGAGATTGCTCCGATGTTCTGCAACAGATTTCTGCAGTAAAAAAAGCGATTGACGGGTTATCTAAGGAAATTGTGGTGTCGGGCGTATGCAGATATGTGCCCAAAGAGGAATCGAAAAAAATTGAAAGAATGCTTGAACGGGCAATCAATCTGTAGAATTGCAACGAATTGTACGGAAATGTATTGAATTGATATCTTGTTTTTTTCTTTACAATTTATTACTATCATATACTGTATGACAGATCAGACTTCAGAGCTTGAGAATGTGATAATTATTGGTGGGGGACCGGCAGGACTTGCTGCCTCAATCTATACTTCTCGTGCGAATTTAAAGCCGTTGGTATTTGCGGGATCTCCGCCCGGAGGTCAACTGACTCTTACCTCGGAGGTTGAGAACTATCCCGGGTTTGATTCCGTACTTGGACCCGAACTGGTTACCAAAATGCGGGATCAGGCAAAAAAGTTCGGAACGCGCCTTATAGACGAAAACGTCTCTAAAGTTGATTTCTCCCGCGCACCGTTTTCGGTTATTGCCGGTGCAAAAACGTACAGATCAAACGCGGTGCTTATTGCAACAGGCGCGAAAGCATTATGGCTGGATTTGGAATCCGAACAGAGATTGAGGGGGAAAGGCGTGTCAGCATGCGCAACCTGCGACGGTTTTTTCTTCAAGGGAAAAACGGTTGCGGTTGTGGGAGGCGGAGACACGGCCATGGAAGAAGCGCATACGTTGACCCATTTTGCTAACAAAGTCTACGTAATACACCGCAAAAGCGAATTCCGCGCGTCAAAGATTATGCAGGAGCGGATTGTGAATAATCCGAAAATCGAAATTATCTGGAACGCCCAGGTTGTTGAGGTGTTGGGTGATGCGAGGGTAACGGGCGTGAGAGTGCAGAAAACGGACGGCGCGAAACAGCAATCCGAACTTGAAGTTGACGGACTGTTTGTCGCGATAGGACACAAACCCGATACGGATTTATTCAAGGATACAATAGACCTGGACAGAAAAGGATATATTATGACGTTTAACCGTCTGGCCGAAGAAAGCCTGCGCGGAACACTTACGCTTCCGAAGGAAAAAATGGAAAAAATACGAAACGCGGATTCCGTATACAGTTCTCACACGTCCGTACGTGGAGTTTTTGCCGCGGGAGATTGTGTCGATCATCAATACAGGCAGGCAGCGACTGCCGCGGGTATGGGCGTTGCCGCCGCTTTGGATGTAGAAAAATATTTATCACGACATTAACAGTTTAAGGACAGATCTAAAAAGGTCTGTCCTCATATTAGACGATTATGGAAAGCCAAGGACAAAAGATGCTGGAGAGTGCCCAGTCTATTATTAACAAGACTGCGCGGAAAATGAGTTACAAACCTTCTCTGGTTGACCATCTGATTGCTCCGGAAGCGATTCACGAATTCTCATTTCCGGTAAAAATGGATAACGGCGATGTCAAACTGTTCAAGGGTTGGAGGATACAACATAACAGCGCATTGGGACCGTATAAAGG
>JBJKRW010000084.1:0-4990 GCA_046704445.1 Microgenomates group bacterium | reverse complement strand
CCCGTCGGTAGCGGTTCCTGCACCAACTGTACCGAAAGCCGAAGTCAAAACTCCGAACGGTTCTGTCCCGCCTTCTGTGCCTGGAAAAGCGAAGACAGATTCAAAAACCGCGGATCATGGAGTTTCGGATGCCGGTAAACCACAGGCGCAGCCGCAAAAACAGGATGACACACAGGCAAAAGGACCCGATTTTTCCATCCGCTCTAAAAGTGTTCTGGTCGAGGCGGATAAAAAAGCAAAAGAATTCCAAAGCAGCACCATTGAGACGGAACATCTTCTTCACGGACTTTTGTCCGACAGCAAGATTTCTGCATTTTTAACGAGCCACAAAATACAAGGATCACAGGTGGAAGCGGAACTTTCAAAGCTTTACAAAAAAGGAGCGCAGCCTTTGGGTCAAAAAGAACCCGATAGTTCTCCTCAAGTCAAAAAGATTCTCGAATCGTCCGTTACGGTTTCGTCACAGGAAAAGTCAAAACAGGTGCAGCCCGAACATATATTCGGTGCACTGTTTGACGAGGGCGAAGGTGCGGCCGCACGGATTTTGGTCTCGCTCGGACTGAAAAAGGAAGACGTGCAGACAATGGTCAAGGCAAGTGCGCTCGATGAGGAAGAATCAAAGACTCCGGAGCAGCGTAAACGTGAAGAATTGGATCTGATGACTCATCTGACGCAGAGATCCAACAGGGTGTTTTTGTCGTCCCAGACAAAAGCGAAAGAATTGAAGAACCAATATGTCGACAGCGAACACGTGCTTCACGGATTGTTGTCGGACAGCGAAATCTATAATTTTTTTACCGAACTGAAGATTCAACCCCAGGTTATCGAAGAGGAACTTACAAAAATTTACAAAAAAGAAAATAGCGATAAAATTCCCCAGTTGTCCCCCCGCGTTAAACGTATTCTTGACAATTCCCTTGTCCTTGCCCGCAAATTAGGATTTGAATTCATCTCTCCCGAGCATATCTTGCTTGCGCTGTATGAAGAGGGCGAAGGTGCGGGTGCACGGGTGCTGGCGAAACTCGGTCTTAAGAAAGAAGATCTTAATAAAAAAATTACCGGCAAGAAAGAAGGCCTGGAAGGAGAAGAAAAAGAGGCAGAGGCAAAAAAAAGCACAATAGAACAATATACGATTGACCTTACCGCCAAGGCAAGTCAGGGCCTCTTGGATCCGGTGGTCGAGCGGTCTGAGGTCATAGAACGCGTCATACACATTCTTTCCCGCAGAACAAAAAACAATCCCGCACTGGTGGGGGAGGCGGGAGTCGGAAAAACCGCGGTTGTCGAAGGTCTTGCACAAAAAATAGTATCAAAGAACGTACCCGAACCGTTGCTCAATAAAAAGATTCTGCAGCTTGATTTGATGAGTATTTTGGCAGGAGCTTCCCATCGGGGAGAGTTTGAAGAGCGCATGAAGGATTTAATTGAAGAAGTAAAAAGTTCGCAGGGTCAGATCATTTTATTTATCGACGAAATTCATAACATTGTCGGAGCGGGATCATCCGGAGAAGGATCGCTTGACGCCTCGAACTTCCTGAAGCCGGCACTGGCACGGGGTGAAATTCAGCTGATCGGCGCGACCACTTTGACAGAATACCGGAAATATATCGAAAAAGATCCGGCGCTTGAAAGACGATTCCAACCCGTTTTGGTACCCGAGCCGACCGAGGAACAGGCGATAAAAATGCTTCAAGCCATAAAAGACAAGTATGAAGCTTTTCACAGGGTTACCATTCCGGAAGATGCGATCGAAGCGGCGGTTCGGTTTTCGAAACGCTACGTGGGTGACAGGTTTTTACCCGACAAGGCCGTCGATTTGATCGACGAGGCGGCGTCGGCGGTCCGTTTACCGCTGATTTCCCTTCCTGAAGAAATAAAGTCCTTTGAAACGCGCGTGGCGGAACTTCAGCAGGAACTTACGGAAAGTGAAAAACGGGGAGACAGGGTAAAGGCACGGATACTGCGTTCGAAACTTGACGATATCCAGTCGGAACTCAAGGAAAAACAGGATCAGTACAATCTCAAAAAAGGTCAGGCAACCACGAGCGTTTCCATCGAAATAATCAAGGATATTGTTTCGAGATGGACGGGAATTCCGGTTTCGAGAATCACGAGTTCGGAAGTGGAACGTTTGGCAAAGCTCGAGGATATTATGCATGAGCGTCTGATCAATCAGAACACCGCGGTGTCCGCGGTTGCCCAGGCGGTACGGAGAGGACGCGCGGGATTGAAATCGACACAGCGGCCGATAGGAAGCTTTGTGTTTTTGGGCCCCACGGGTGTAGGAAAAACAGAACTCGCAAAAACCTTGGCGGATATCCTGTTCGGGCAGGAAGAAGCAATGATACGTTTCGACATGACCGAATACATGGAAAAACACGAAGTGGCAAAGCTTCTCGGAGCTCCACCCGGATACGTGGGATACGAAGAAGGGGGCAAACTGACGGAAGCGGTGAGAAGACGACCGTACTCCGTGGTATTGTTTGACGAAGTGGAAAAAGCGCACCCTGATATTTTCAACATACTTCTTCAGATATTGGATGACGGCCGTTTGACCGATAACAAAGGGCATGTCATATCGTTCAAGAATACGGTGGTGATCTGTACGTCCAATATAGGAACCAAGACAATCCAGGACGACCTTTTGAAAAACGGAAAAACAGAGGTTGAAGAACCCCCGATGCTTTCGACGTTTGCGCTGTCTCCGAGAGGGCGGGAAATATTGACCATAGGAACAAAATATTTTGAACGGGACCTCGGTCTTCAGCCGGCCACGCAGGATACCAAAAAAAATGCGGTTAAGTCCGCATCAAAAGACGGGAAACCGGAAAAACCGCAGGAATCCGTAAATCCATGGAAAGAAGGAATGCTCCTTGATTATTTTGCGGGTCAGGAACTCGAAAAAGAGACGGCCAAAGCAAAAGCAGAAGAACAACAGCAAGGGGAAAAACAGCAAACTGCGCCAAAAAGCGATTTTCCGGTCCAGGGTTTTGACACTCACGCGATTTCACCGCAAGGTATTGAGATGGTCACAAAAGGTAACGCCGTATATACAAGAACTTCGACGACCGCCAAAACATGGAATACTACCACCCTTATCGAATATCTTAAGGATAATGTGGTAATTAACGCATTGCCTGATGCTCCTGACGAACAACTTCCCACCGCAAAGTTCAAGACTCATGCGTTCAGCGGTGATGAAATGGAGTATGTGAGCTATAAGGACAGATATTGGAAGAGAAAAGAAAACGCAAAAGATTGGGAAACGGGATATCTTAAAGACTATTTTACCGATATGAGCATTGCGCAGGAAGAAAAAGCGAAAGAAAGTGATGCTACGACAAAAGAAGATAAAAACAAACAGCTGGACAGCGTAAAACCAAGTTTCCCGACTTCACACTGGGATATTCACACGTTTTCTCCGAAAGGCCTGGAAATAATTATTGTCGGTGAGAACATATGGTTCAGGAACGTCAATGAAAAACAGTGGAAAACGGAAACACTGCAGCAGTATTTCGGAAAAGACTTCCCTCTGGATAAGGAAATAGAAGAAAAACGAAAAGTGGATGATGAGATCGATAAGAAAAAATACGGGGTCATAAAAGATAAGGTTATGAATGAACTTCGCCAGTTTTTCAGACCGGAGCTTATCAACAGATTCGACGAGGTGATAATTTTTGAACCTCTTAAGTTTGTGCACATGATGAAGATCGTCAAATTGCAGCTGAAAGGCGTCAGTAAATTATTGGAGGACCAGGATATGGGCTTTGCCTATACCGATGCCGCGGTGAAGGAGATAGTACGTGCGGGTTTTGACCCAATCTATGGAGCAAGACCATTGCGCCGGGCAATACAAAAACTGGTAGAAAATCCGGTTTCCAGCCTTATTATCGAAGGAAAAGTGAAATCCGGCGACCAGATTATTGTTGATTTTGACGGAGATAATTTCGTGTTTAACGTGGAAAAAGTGGAGCTTGTTGCGGAGTCACAAGTGCAGGATCATGCGGTGAAACGGTTTCTTTGCGAGAAATGCGCGAATAAGTTCGAAACGGAGGTTATTGCGCATGCGACAACCGTATGTTCCAAGTGCGCGTCAAAGCAGGTTCAGGAAATAGCCGAAGAAAAAACCGGCGCGAATACGAAGACCGACAAAAAAGCGGATAAGGGACAATCTCCGGACAATACGCAACAAAAGCAAATGCAAGCGGACGGTATCAAAAAGAATCTTGCGGATGCGCCGGCTCAGCCGAAGACAAGCGGATCAGTTCCTCCAATCTCTCCTGCAGCCGGTCTTAAACAAGGCGAGCAGGCGGTTTTGCAGTCTGCGTAAGATGGCCGCGATTTTGCGGCATGATAAGTAACAATATACGATATGACAACTAATTTTACCCCAATCGATATCGAAAAACTTCAAAAAAAAGTTACTGCGCTTAATTCCGTTTTGTTGATTATTCTCATTATTACCCTTCTGGTATTGGCAATGTTGCTGTTTATTCTTATCCGGAAAAAGAACAAGCAACCTGCTTCGAACAATGCTCCCGTTCCTACTGCTGCGGTGATCAGTCCTACGCAAGTTCCACAGCCTACTTCTATGGTTCCCGCGTCTTCCTCATCCGGCCTCATGCAACAAAACACATCGACTTCTTCCGGAATTGTACAGCCGACTGTCGCATCGCCGTCTGTCCAGATGGATGAGTCGTTCCAGCTCGGTTCAGGATCCGGAACGCCAAGTTCAAATAAGTAACATGCAGATATTACCTTTTCTTGCATTTTTCGTATTGCTGCTTATTGTGTTTTTGCTTTCCCGGCGCACGACCAATGAACTGTTTTATTTTTTCCGTCTCTTTATTCACGACGATCATACGGTTTTTGCATTGGTGTCCCTTGTGTTTTTGCCCGGGACTGTCATCCACGAATTTGCCCATTTCCTTACGGCGACCGCGTTACTTTTGAGGGTAAAAAGCATAACGATTTTTCCGCAATGGGAGGG
>JBJKRW010000083.1:0-8913 GCA_046704445.1 Microgenomates group bacterium | reverse complement strand
AGTATATCAAAGTATTTCTCACATCGTTCATTTTTGAGACTAGACGGCACGGATAAAATCTTAAGTTCGCAAACGAAGTGCACCACTTGAGTAACAATTGGTAATTCAAGAAAGGAGGTGCACAATGACAAAATATCAACATCTAAGTTTGGAGGAACGGGAAAAAATATACGCCTGGAAATTGCAGGGAGTTTCTTTTCGTGAGATCGGTCGAAGGTTAAAACGCAATCATACTTCGTTGAGCCGGGAACTCAAACGGAATGCTAGATATGGAAGTCAATATATTCCCTGTAAAGCTCACGCGAAATCAATCCGACGGGGAAGCAACCAAAGATATCAGGCTCCCTTAAAAAATCCTCTGATATTCCTTTATGTCAGGATACATCTAAGGAAACCATATTGTTGGAGTCCCGAGGAAATATCAGGAAGGCTGACAATAGATTATCCCGGATATTCAATTGATGATGAAACAATCTACCGATATATCTACTCTCAAAGATCCCATACTCGAGGAATGAAACTGTGGAAATATCTAACTCTTCACCGTAGACGGAGAATGAAAAAATATGGACGAAAGGTAAAGGCGGTGAGGCTGCCCACCGCCTTGAAAATTGAAGATAGGCCAAGCACAGCCAATACCCGCCAAGAGGCCGGACATTGGGAAACAGATAACGTTGGAACCGTTAAAACCGATGAGACGGGAATATCCGCAACAGTCGAAAGGAAAACCCGGATCACAAGGTTAAGAAAACTTAAAGATCAGAAATCGGGAACTAAAAGGAAAGTATTAGTTATCCAAATGAGAAAAGAAAACCAAATGATCCGTAAAACCATGACGATTGACCGGGGACCAGAAAACAGCCAACATGAACAGTTTACCAACCAAACAACCATGCTGGTTTATGCTTGTAATCCTTATCATTCATGGGAGAAAGGGACGGTTGAGAATACGATCGGGAGATTGAGAAAGTTCATTCCAAAAGGAGCAAGCGTTGACAATTTAACCCAAAGAGATTTAACCTTAATTGAAAATATCATGAACAATACACCCCGTAAATGTTTGGGGTACTTGACACCAAATGAAACGCTTGAGAGAATATTAACAGCTTCTTAGGCAAGTGGTGCACTTCCACTGCGAATGTAGGGATCGGGAAATGTGAAGCTTTTTGACCCTATAGTATTTTTTGGCATAATGATGCCCATGCGAAGACCACAAGAAGTAATGCTGTCTATTCATGACATGTTTTGCGACCGAACGGTTGCCGAACAGGAACTGAGCATCAGATATTCTCGCAGACTCCGAAAGGCTCCTTTCCGTATCGAACTTAATCCTCAGATTCTTCGCCCTTTGCTGTCCGAAGTGGGTGACGGCAATCTGAATTTCGGTGATTTTTCCCGGGCGACGTTCGTTGTAGACGCACAAGGAGACCACTCATCCCCTCTGGCGGTAATGAGCTCAAAATATGCCTGGGACCCCCTTGTGGTTAAAATTCACGGAGGAAGTATATATGCGCGATATTTGGATGCGCTCGACAAAACACAAGATGAAACTCAGGCGTTGGCAATTATCCAATCAAATTTACCTCTCATATTAGTGCACGAAATATTGCATTATTACTTTAAGAGAAATATGTCCTTAATCGGATGGCTTCTTCTTATGTACGGGGACCGGTATGAAGATGCCGTCCAACAACTCTTTAATCAAAAGTTTTCAGGAAACGACGAAGACTTTGCCTGTGAAATACTGGCAGATTGGATAACCGCAAAGGATGACTGCTGGAGCCGGGTTGCGGAATTTTCCGTCAACAAACCCAAAAAGATTGAATCAGGATAATTTATTTTTACGCGGCGGAACAGGATCTTCGGGCAACGGTGCGTTTTTTTTCTTGCGCAAATACAGGACAAGCATCGCGGCAACCACACCCAACATAATTATAAGAATCAATACCACGAGAAGGGGATTGGCCTGCGTGATTCCTTCGGTTTTTTGATTCTGATTTGAGGTACCGTTCTGCGGATTGTTCGCTTGTCCGTTGACCGAGGAATTGTTGGCGTTATTTGCCGCTTCGTTTGCCGCTGCACTTTCCGATACCATCAGATTGATGTTGTTTCCGTTTAAATATGTCTGATTGTCTTTCGCAAATGAATCGGTAGTTATTTGTTTAACAGCCGTCTGTCCGGGAACATTTACCGTTAAGGAGTACGGAAAAAGAGGAAGCTTGTCCGAAGGAATATGGAGATATCCGTTTTCGCTTGCGGTAGTGGTATAAAACGGTTTATTTTTGTCCTCAAGGGTTACGGTTACTTTGGCGTTCGGCACGATCTTTCCGTTTTGGTATACGTAACCGTCTATCTTCCGCGCAATGGGATAAAAGGTTACGTCATTTGTTATTGTTGCATGTGCTTCGTCGGCTTTCATCGTGGTCAAATCCACTTTTATAAGCTTAAGTACCAGCGGTTCGTTCATCGGAACGGAAGAATCCTGAATCGTAATATTCCAGAATCCGAATTTGTCCGCGGATGCCCGCGCAATTTCCGTTTTGGATGATTTTCCGACCAACGCCACAATCGAAAAAGGATGAGAAATTTTTCATCCGAATTTAATACTGTTTCCCACCGCCATCTGATTAAACCCGAAAGATGTCATATTGACGACCGGATAGTGCCCCGGCGGATTGGTTCCGGGATCAAGCGGAATATCCCTGTGTTCCGGCTTTCCCGCAACTTCGATTATCGGCTGATCGGGCTTGTAGATGGACGTAGAACCGTCCTGTTTTGAATAGACCTTCGCGTAATTGGGATCAAGTTTCGGCGTTGCGGTAAAGGAATACTTTGACGGAAGATTGGACACGCGGAGATAATATGTTCCCGGCTGAACCAGAAAATTGAATACTCCGTCTGCAAGCGTAGATTGCGGATTACCGAAAATCTGCGCAAGTTTCTCGACGGGCGATATGCCGGTAAGCGCCTTAACCTGTATATTGGGAATCGGTTCAAGGCTCCTGCTGTCAAAAACCCTTCCGTACGGATCCCAGAGGATAGTCACACAATTCTTGTCCGCTCCTTCAAAGGTAAACGTTCCTTGTTTCTGTCCTCCGGTTCCGGTTGCTTCGGTCACTGCAGGTGCCTGATAGAATCCGTAAAACGGATACACAAAATGTCCTAGTGCGTTGTTTATGTGTACGTTGGTCGAAATCGTACCGCCTGACGGAACGATTTTATTCGGGGATATTTGAACAGAGAGATTCCCGGTATTTTGTGCGTCGTAAACCGTACTTCCCCAGGTTCCCCCAGATGCGGTTATATTTTTAATGTCCAGAGTAAAATCCGCTCCGAATATCTCATTATCCAAAGCCGGATCGCCCGTGCTACACACGGTTTTGTCCGGCCCCGACAAACACAATGCAACATAGACATCACCTGCATTTCCGAATCCTCCGCCGCCGACCTGCACGTCCACATTTTGAGCCGGCTTGGTAACAGTCGTCTGTTTCAAAGTTGTATCTCCTGTTCCCTGTAAACAAATTCTGTTTAATTCGTTTTTTACTACTGTTTGATCGGTCTGTGCGTATGCGTTTTGCGAAAGAAGCAAGACCGAAGCAGCCAATATACCGACGAGTGTAAGAATAAATATTTTTCTGCTATTCATAGAATATATTCATTATAGTAATTCTGTGCGCATTGTCAATTCTCGTGTAATTTATCTGTACATAGGGCCCAAAAACAGCTATACTTTATCCCATATGGATTATGTGGGCGTCATTATCGAAGAAAGTCTGGAAAACAGCGATATCCTCAAACAAACCAATATCCTCAAAACCGTGAAGAAAAAAGTTACTCCCAAAGAACAGACTCCCTGGTTAACACAATGGTCACTTCATACGGTCCGGATACCGGATCGACAAATCGATCATATTTCGCGAGAGATAAGCAAACTGCTTCTTACCGTTCCGAAACACGCATGGTATGCGGACTTTAAAAACGATTCATATCATTTTATTGTTTTCCCGAATAAAGTATTCAAGGTGGACATCCACAAACCACAACTATACAAAGACGCACGGGAATACGGAGTCTCTTTGGGAATACCCGGTTATCAAATGCAGTTTGAACGGCTGATACGGTAATCAACCTAGAATCAAAGCGAACTTCCGCTTATCCTCTCTTCTTTTTCATCAACATATGTACTTGTAAAACAGAGCTTGCCGAAGTGCGGGACATCCGGGTCGGGAACAGTTTAGTCCTTATAGTCTCTCAGTAAATAATTTAAGCTTCTCTAGTAGATCAATAGGATTAGAATATTCTAGAAAATCTGATGATATTGTCTCTAAAGATTTTGATACTTTTGAACCTTTTTTATAGATTAGAATGATTCTTTTACCGTCCTTATTTGCCCACCCGAGTTCGATACCCATCCCTGTTGATGGATAGGAAACTTCAGCAATTATCAAATCGCATTGGGGAATTGTTTCTTTTGAATTAAATACTTGCTCACTTGTTTCGTGAGGCAGGATAAACTCAAATTTATTGTTTAAATCAGAATGACGGATGGGTTCATATAACTCTTTCCTATAATTAAATGAGGATGAATGGCAAATATAAATTTTCATACATTAATTGTAGTTGAACCCAAGTATTTTTTCATTAATCCTTTAATTGTTTTCCTTCCATATCCTCCCTTCAAATACTCCTCTCTATTTTTAGCATCAATTCTATTTAGAAATGCCTCATAAAAGATAAGCTTATAAGGGATATATGGCTTTGTTGCTTTATTTTCTCCAGAATTATGCTCTTTAAATCTCTTTTTTAGGTCAGAAGTATAGCCAATGTAAAAACTACCATTTTTTATGCTTTGGAGAATATATGTGTAGTAAAACATTTAGCGGAAACGCAATAAATTTGCAAAGCAAATTTAAGCGTTCCAGCAACGTTGAAATTGCTTTGCAATTTCTTACGTTGCGGAGAAGGCGGGATTCGAACCCGCGATGGCCTTGCGACCAAACAGACTTTCCAGGTCTGCGCCATAAACCAACTAGGCGACTTCTCCAAGTTTTTGAATATTTTTTAAATTATGAGTGTTAAAAACTTTAAAATATCTATTAATATACTCTAAATTATATATGAAGATACGATTTTTTTTCATCGAAAATTTTATTCCGTTTTCTTGCAAAATATTTGATACAGAATTCAACAGAGGAAAAGAAAAACTTGTAAAGCATAATCCAATATTTCGATAACGATTTCCTTTAATATTATGATTGTGAAAATAAATTCCTCCATCTGTGTCCATTAATCCTCGAACACAAGCTCTTTTATAAATTGTGTTTTTCATTATCCAGTCTGGAATATCAACTTGTTGTCTTATCTTGTTACCTTGTTTTACACCCCATTTTTCTAATAATTCAATGAGTCCAATTCCTGACATTGTAATACTAATCGTGTGGTCTTCTTTTCTCATAGATGTTGACGGAATGTAACCAAATATTCTGTTCATGAGAAGTTCTATATACTTTGAATATTGCATATCGACTAAACTATTTACCGTAATCCTGACCTGCGAAGAAGAAACGCTTCCGTCTCCCAATAATAAGCCAATGAATTCCGCAAATTGTTCGTCCGGAATTACGGTAAACGATTTTTTAACCCTACATCCCAATTTTAAGTATTTTGTAGGATTTTCCCTTCTTCTTAGTTGAGAAATCAGTCCTCCTTTTTGCCGACTTATAAAAGAGCCGGGAGGTCCATATAATTTTAGTCTGGCAAAACCTCCTTTTCTTGCACCCTTACGGACATACCAATAATCCTTTAGTCTTTTAGTTTTTTTTGGGAGGGGTTTATTGAATGTTCGACAAATAGACATTAATGCTTCTTCAGATATTGTAGTATCTTCATGAATCCAGGCGTTTATTGTTCTGGTTGTAACTTTACAGATCGTGGCTAACTGATTTTTGTTTACTTTTGTTTCACGCAGCAGGCTTTTTATCCAGCTACGTTGTTCGTTTTTCTTAAACCGTATCCTTGTCATATATATTATTTTAGTATCTATTAAACAACACTGGGATGCTTCCTAAATAATGCACATTATTAAAATTCTTTGTAAGATTATTCTCTTAAGGCTTAATCGGGGCTTATATGATGACGGATAAAAAGACTCAAATAAGTTTAAATAAGTGTTATTAAAGGATCAAGCGTAGGAAATACATAATCAGCTCCTGTTTTTCTTAGTGCGTCAAAGTCATAAAAGCGTCTGTTGGATTCGTGGAGAATAAGCGCCGTTGCAATACCTGCGTTTTTTCCCGCGAGGATATCTTTTACCGTATCGCCTATAATAATTGAAGATTCAGGTTCGGCATTCAATGTGCGCATCGCGAGCAGTACGATTTCCGGGTCGGGCTTAACGTGACTCACGTCTTCCTCAGTACATAATGCGTCGTACAGACCGTTAAATTGATAATACGCCAGTGTTGTTCCGATTACGGAGCGGGGAGACGAAGTCACGATGGCTATTTTCGCACCTTGTTTCTTCAGATAAACGAGTGTTTCCTTAGTATGATGATGAAGAGGAACCTGGGCAACGTTTTTTCTGACTTCTTTCACAATTTCGTCAAATACCCGCATATGGTTTTTCAGTCCCATATTTTTGGGACCCAGTTCGTTATTGCCCCAGGATTTTTCCAGAATTTCCGAGTCGTCCGGTTTCAACCCGTGCTTTCTATATATATACATATATGTACGCATCCATAATCCCAGCGTATCTGCCAGACAACCGTCCCAGTCAAAAAGAAAATATCGCATCGGCATATTACCATGATATATGAGAAATACCGAAACAACAACCCAATCTTGACTTCACGCAAAAAGAAGACTATAATGCCGTTACCATGGCCGAGTCTAAAATAAAATTTGCAGACGTGTTGGCAGGATATCCCGAATATGCTGAAGCTCAGGGACAATCTTCCGCCTCGCTTATTCTTTCTAAAGAAAAGGTTAAGAAACAAGCCAAACAATGGAAATACACACGGGAAGAAAGCTACGAAGCAAGAAGCAAAGAAGACCTTCATGCAGAATATTCCTTCGAAAAAGTCGAACTTACCGCCGGAGACGGCCACACGTCTATTTTATGGCTTGAACAAAAAAAATACAAAGACGATCATCAAAAAATCCAATTGACATTTAGGGCGGTTTCAAGTCCTAAGCTTCAAATAATTACCCAACAAAAAAAGGACCCCTCATTCGACTCGCAAATGCTCATCACCTACGAATTCCCGGATGAAGAAGAAATAGCCGCTCGGCAGTTGGGCGCATGGACCGGAGAACAAGATGTTGCTTTCCCAACAAAAGAAGAAGCAGATTCATATAACGCCCTTCCCGCAAAGATGGGGAGAGCGTTTGCGGCCGGACACCTTTCTTTTGATGTATTGCCCGGTACTCTGCACATCGAGTCAGCCAGAAACATATTGTTGGCAGCACTCCAGGGAAACTTCGACACGCAATTTTTTCCTTTTGATCTCCTTGTCGAACCGCCAAAGCCTGCTGCTCAAGCCACATCAAAAAAATAGCGTGTAGTATAATGGACCGCATATGAAAAAAGGCGTAGATTTCATCGGAGTAGGCGTCGGTGCTATCATCGTCGGCAAAGATAACAAACTTTTTCTCTCACAACGGGGTAAAGACACACGCAACGAACACGGCGCCTGGGAATTCCCCGGCGGGGGAGTGGAATTCGGCGATACGCTTGAAGAGACCCTGAAAAGGGAAATGCGGGAAGAGTACGGAATAGAAATTTCCGTCGGCGAACTTCTTGACGTATGCAACCATATCATTCCCAAAGAACATCAGCATTGGGTTTCACCAACTTACATCTGCACAATTAAAAAAGGAACTCCCGTGATATGCGAACCGGAAAAATGCAGTGCAATCGGATGGTTCAACCTTGAGGAAATCAAACACATGAATTTATCTCTTATCAGCAATTTCAATTTCAAGAATTTCCTCAAGCGTTTTCAAAACAAAATACCCGAAATCCCTGCTTCAAAAGAGTATAATGTATAGACTATTATGGATAAACAAAAAATATTGCTTATTGTCGGAAGTTTTGTCGCGCTTATTGTCGTTCTTGTGGTTGCATACAAATTGACCAATACGCCGACATCCACTTATTTTCCCCAAACCGCAAAACTGAAAGCAGACGATCATTATACCTGGTCTCCCCGGAAGAAAAACCTGCTCGTGGAATACAGCGATCTGCAGTGTCCCGCATGTAAAGCGTTCCATGCGCTTCTCAAAACATATGAAGCCTCAAATAGCGCCAATCACAGTATCACTCAGAAAGTCACACTGGTCTACCGTTTTTTTCCTCTGTACCAGATACATCAAAATACATATGCGTCCGCATACGCGGCAGAGGCGGCAGGACGCCAAGGCAAGTTTTTTCCCATGGTCGACCTCCTGTTTGACAATCAGGACTCGTGGGCATCGCTCTCAAACCCGCAGGATTATTTTGTCGGCCTTGCACAAAAACTTGGCCTGAATACCAACCAGTTCAAATCGGATATGTCCTCGCAATCGGTGAAAAACCGCGTGGACGAAGATCTCAATACGGGAAACCAGATAGGGATCAATGCGACACCGACGTTTTTCCTGAACGGCGCACAGCTGGACATCCAATCCCCGGAACAGTTTACGCAACTCCTGAATGATCTTTAGCGCCCATATCCGTCCCATCAGAATACTCTAGCGTGATATAATTTCCGTATGCAATCCCGTACGTATTCCGTATTGCTTACCGTCCTCCCGAAAAAAAAGAGGGTTCCTGTATTTGCCAAACCTCTCAGCAACAGTTATCAGTCAATCTCGCAGATAAGGATACAGCCTGTTCCGTATAGTGTAAGCGACCGATACCGTAATAAAATA
>JBJKRW010000082.1:0-6188 GCA_046704445.1 Microgenomates group bacterium | reverse complement strand
CGTTGATGAGGGTTCCTCCCGACGTGGTCATGTCGTCGACGAGTACGGCGACTTTATCCTTTACGTTTCCGTAAAGATCCAATGCTTTTGATTTATGAATATGGTTGAGGTCGCGCTTTTTTTCGATTACCGAAAGCGTAAAGTCACCAGAGCCGAACAGATGGGCACCGAAGTTCCGCGCACGTTCCACTCCTCCCTGATCCGGTGAAACGACCGCAACCTCCGTTTTTGAGATGGAGTTTTGATCAAGATATGCGGTAACCCGGTCGGATAAAAGAGAAAGCGCGGAAAGATTCTTGTAGGGAATGGAAAAAACGCCTTCGGTTGCTTCATCGTGGATGTCGACGCTGTATATTTTTGCAAAACCGATGGATTCGAAAAATCTGATAAGCACGTTTGCCGATACGCATTCGCCCGGCCGGTGTTGAACGTCCTGGCGCGCGTAGCCGAAGTAGGGAATGAATCCGATTACCTTTTTCGCTTCCTGTCTTCTGAGCGCATCGCAAAAAAAGTAGAGCTCCATGAGATGGGTATCGGTCGGGTTTGCGACCGGCTGCAGTACTACACAGGTTGTATCCTTGACATCTTCCTGTATGGTGACTTTTACTTCCGAGTTGCCGAAACGTACGACCTCGGATTTTGAGAGAGGGATACGGAGCAACCGCGAAACCTCCGTGCTTAATGCACGATTCGCCGAGCCGGAGAAAAGTTTGAACATCACCAGGTTAAAAAGTTTTTAAAGTTAATAATGTTCGTAAGGTTTATAAAGTACAAAAGTTTATAAAGTTACTAAGTTAAAAAGTTACAAACCTTATAAACTGTTTTTACTGTCCCTGTTTTTGCGAAATCTCTATGAGTTTTTTGGCCGCAAGCTCCTGTGTTTTTTTGATTGCTTCGTTGATAGCTTCGGCAATCCTGTTTTCAATCACTCCGTCGATTTCAATTTCCATAATCACCTGATCGCCTCTCACTTTTACCCTGACTCCGTTTTTCTCGACCTGCACTTCTTCCTGTTGAAGCGATTGCTGCATTTGTGAAGCCTGTTGCTGTAATTTCTGCAAATCTCCCAGTCCGCCTAAAGGGTTAAACATAGATACAAATAATTTATAAAGTGTTTAGAGTTAATAAAGTTTAAAAGTTCCTAAAGTTTATAAAGATATTTATTCATTATAAAACTCGGCCAAGGCAATCTCAAGTGGTAATGATTCGATCGGCGACGTGCGCATGTTCTGGTATGCTTCCATAAACAGCTTGATAAGACGGATGATCTCCGGTGTTTTCAGCGTAGAGTCAAGAGATTCTTCGGTGAGTACCCCTTTTTTGGCAAGAAGAATCATGCGGAGTTTCTCAAGAGTGTCTTCGAGCAATGTTTTTACGTTGCCGCCGTTTTTGACAAACTCGTCCAGCCAGAGAAACGCTTTTTCGGTATCTTTTTTTTCGAGCACGTGCAGGAAATCCTGTTTTCCCCGGATTCCCAAAAACGTCTCGGCCTGATCGATTTCCGAAATGTGCTGGATAGTGAATTCTTCAAGGAGTTTGGCCGCGTCGCGGAATGACCGATCCGCGTGGTCCGCAATAAGATTCAACATTTCGTCCTTGTATGCCGTATGTTCGGCGACACAGATTCTTTTGAGCATATGTATCAGATCTTTTTTTTGCGCGTGGCCGAAATTTACCTTGAGGCAACGGGAAATTATGGTTTTGGGAAGCTTTTCCGGATTGGTGGTGGCAAGAATAAAGATTGCGGTTTTCGGCGGTTCTTCCAGGGTTTTCAGCAGTGCGTTGAAACCGTCCTGCGTAATCATATGGGCTTCGTCGATAATAAACACACGATAACGGCCGGCCATGGGCAGGAAGCTTGTTTCCCGAATAAGGGTTTTCACTTCTTCGATGCCGCGGTTCGAAGCGGCGTCCATTTCAAATACGTCGGTGAATGATGACTTTGAGATGCTTTTACAGTGTACACAACGGTTGCACGGTTCCACATCTGTTTTGCTTCCCTTACCGGTTCCGAACCGGTTTTCCAGACAGTTGACGGATTTTGCGAAAATACGCGCCGCCGACGTTTTCCCCGTGCCTTTTTGGCCGACAAACAGGAGTGCATGCGGTAGTTGTTCGGATGTTTCAAGCAGTTTTAATAAAATTTCCCTTACCTGGGAGTTGTCGATTTCCGCAATTGTCTGGGGACGGTATTTGAGGTAATACATATTTACTATTTGTTATTTTTTATTTATTATTTACTATAGATTATTCGGAAAACAATTTGAATTTCTACCCGATAAACAATAGCCGCTTTATTGTATCAGGTTCTCGATTCCGTGTTTCACGAGAAACTCCGTAATCTGTTCCACTTTTTTATTCCGTTCTGCCGCAAGAAGCACCATATAGGGATAGCAGATAAATACCTCGCCGAGAATGCGTTCGCCGTCCGACTCTGCTTTTTGGTAAGGAAAAGACAACACAGGAAGAGTTTCCTTTTCGTGTTTATAGGTTTGGGTAATTGACCTCATCTTGGTTTTTCCCACAAAGACTATATTTACCACGAACGAAGGTCCGATCCCCTTTTCGGTCAGTATCTGTTGCGCAAAGGTTTTTAGTTTTTTTCTGTTCAGTCTGTAACGGGATGATACGACGATATTGATCATGACTTGGTGATCGTAATTTTGTGCAGGTGTTTTCTTGCCTGCAGCCGGTGTTTCAATTTTTCTTTACGCGCCAGAGACGGTTTTTTATAAAACTGTTTCTTCCGGACGTCATCCACGATTTTTTCCTCAATGAATGTTTTGGTGAATTTGCGGAACATACTGTCTTTCGACTCACCCTTTTTTTTGGTTATTACTACCATAATACCAACACCTCCTTTGACGCCTGATTCGTTGCGAATCCGGCGAGAGTCCGAGTCAATACTTCTTCATACGACATGACGTAACAAAATGGCACGAATGAGGAAGGAGTATGACGGACAAACGTAAACAATTCTATTATATTCCCCTGATGATTTCAATGAGTTTTTGGAGCGTCAGGGTAGTCGGAATAAAATTAGGATTTTTGGACGACGAGTTGAGCAACATATGTCCCGATACGTGCAGAAACCAGGTTCCTTTTTTGTCGATCTTCAGTATTTTTCGGTACACCGGAGTGAGATCAAGTTTGGGATCGGGTATTGTTTTGATGCGGGCAAATCCCCTCTCCGGATCTTTTTTTACCACAAGATTATATCCTTTTTTCTGTGCAAGTTTTACGGCCTCTTCGTTCCTGGATTCAAGCGCAAGACACCTGCCGTACGAGCAGTTGAACACGAACCCCTTCCTTATTTCTTCTTCCGCCTTTATTTTGCTGCCCATGATGTTGAGTATCGCGTCAAGCGAGCTGAATATGTGGCGTATGATCTGTTCGTCGGTCTTCAGCACGGGTTTTAATCCTTCGATTGTCTGGTGAAGCATAAAATCATAACGGTCCGCGTCCGCATCAGGAAAATACACTTCCTGAAAATGGTCAAGAGAATTGACCATGTCAATAATCCTTTCGAGCGGCGCAGTTCTTTTTGCCGGAATAAAATCATTTTTTGTAAGATATTCAAGCACAAGTTTTGAGGCACATGTGTGTTCCGCCGTCTGATGATGATCGAATCTGCCGAGGCCCGTATCCACGTGTAAGATATTGGGGTTTTCGTCCGGGGCGCTATTCTCGAATGTGGAACCCGCAGGAACAAACTCAAAATGCGGCTCCTGCCATTCGGGGAGAAACCGTACAATCAGCCAACAGGCGCAGATTGCATCCAGATCCAGTGATTGGTGGGTAACCAGAGTCTTCATAGATCAATAATTATATACCTATCGTATGCCGGTTTGTTTGGATTTTACGCGGATTAAGCGGTTTCGGGTAAGGGTATCCCAATCAAATTCGTTTGTGATCGGGATATGCCTGAACGGGAATTCGATAAAATAAGCGCATAAAGACCTATAACATAAGTTTTGAAGGAGTATGATATACTATACTTCTATGGAATTTATGGTTGGAAGGCGCTGGATTGAAGCAGGGGCGATGGTGTTATCCCAAAAAACGTTTGACCGTAAATATTTGCCCTTTAATCCTGAGGATAACCCGGGTGAACAGAGACTCCTTCATGGTCTGATGAAAGACTGGAGATTCAGGATGACCGCGTATAATTTTTTACAGATTCAAAAGAATCTCGGCCCGGAAGAACAAAAAGGCCTTATGCTGTTTACCGCATTTGTGGGGTTGACGGACGATTTGATAGACCAACAGACACGCGCTGAAAAACATCCGTCAGATTCGATAAACCACGTGTTGAATTCGCCGGTCAAGGTGGAGGGGGAACAAGTATTATACGGATTAAGAGGCTTAAACATACAGGATTTGCTCCAGTTGACGTTGGCCAAGTTCGGACAAGACAAAAAAAAAGTTCTTGCTGAATTTTTGCGCGACATGATCGCTACGGAACGCAAGTTTCGTTTCAGGAAACCCGGTTCGTACGGATTCGGGTATGCTCAAAAATACCGAAAGAAAACCAGTGAAGCATATCTTGCGGCCGGAGCGATACTGGCCGGTGTTACCGATCCGGAGACAATTAAAGATCTCATTCAAAGCAGGATGGTATACCAGTTTCTGGACGATATGATAGATGTTTCGGACGATGTACGCAACAACAGTATCAATCCGGTTATCGGAATGGCGGCTGATAGCGGGGAAGTACAAAAGCTTGTTCAGTGTGCGGCGGGCGGGATTCCGGGAAAAGGAATTGTTAACCGTATGCGGTCCGCGCGGTCCCTGTATGCACAGATTCCCGAAACGCGCAACTTGTATAAAAAGCTCTGGGAACTGCACCTTCTTCATATTCCTCAGGCGCAGATAAGAGGATTATTCGGCAGTGCGGTTGGATATATATTGGGATAGGAATTCTTCTACGGAAAGAAGCTCCGCTTTATCTTTATTGCGCTGCTTGCATTCGATTTTATCTTTGTTCCTCCGTGAAACAACCATACGGTAGGGAATTCCTATAAGATCCGCATCCGCGAATTTTTCCCCAGCGGTTGTATCCTGACGGTCATCAAACAATACGTCGACGCGGTGTTTTTTCAGCTGGTTATATACCTCTTCCGCGCGACTGCGAACGGTCTCGTCCTTAAGGTCAAGGCCGACCAGATGTACGGTAAACGGCGCGACCTGTTTGGGCCAGACAATTCCCCGATCGTCGTGGAATTTTTCGACGAGCGCAGCCATGGTGCGTCCCAGACCGATACCGTAACATCCCATATAATAGGGTTTTTCTTTTCCGTCTTTGTCGATAAATGTCGCACGGTCCATTTTTTTGGAATAGTAATACCCGAGCTGGAAAATATTGCCGACTTCAATTCCCTTTTTTTCCGTAAGCTCTTTTTTTGTATCTTTGGTTTTGTATCCCTGTTTGACAAGCGCGATGTCACCCTCGATGTCCGGCGTATAGTCGCGGCCGATATTCATGTTGAAAAGATCCCTATATTTTTTGTTTGCTCCTCCATACGCGTTTTTGATCGTACGAAGGGAGTCGTCGGCCACGATAAGAAGAGAAACGGTTTTATCCATAATTTTTTTGATGTTGACCGGAGAAATAAATCCGGGTTCCGAATGCAGTTTGTTCCTGATCTCCTCGTCGGTCGCGTGCCTGAGTTCGTGGCACCGGGCAAGATGCTTGAGCTTTATTTCGTTCACGTCATAGTCACCCCGAATAATGCTTAGGATAAATCTTCCTTGTTCATCGACGAACAATACATCTTTAATCTGCAGCCATAGAGGTTTTTTATGCAGTTTGACGCCATCTTCCATGGTAGTTCCCCGCTTCGCCTCTACTTCCTGAAGAGGCAAGAGATCATCTGCGAGGTTTTTTTCGTCTTTATAAAATATTGCAACGTCCGAATGCGCAATATATGATGCGTCATTTGTCATGTAAAAAGTACTTTCACCGATTGGTGATTCGACAACAAATTCGTGACAATACTCCCCGCCTATATATCCGTTATCCGATTCGACCACGAACGTTTCCAAACCAAGGGATTTGAATATTGCGGCATAGGTGTCGCGCATAAGCGCGTATTGAGCTTTAAATGTTGATTCGTCAGTGTCAAACGAATACGCGTCTTTCATAATAAATTCGCGGACACGGAGCAGTCCTCCTCTTGCTCTCAGCT
>JBJKRW010000081.1:0-10467 GCA_046704445.1 Microgenomates group bacterium | reverse complement strand
ATATTTTGGATAACAAGCAGCGACGGAAGATTATTGATGAGAAAAGACGGATTGTTTGAATATAAACCCGAACTATCAGAGTCTTTAAAAAGAACAAGAATTGAGCTTCTGCGAAAACGGGGACTTTTTTATGATTCACTCACTGTAGGAGATCCTGAAGATAAGCCTCATCCTGATTTTTTTGAGAAAGGTTTAAGAGATGCGGAAAAATTCATGGGCAAACCTTTGGAAGGAGTCTCTTCCGTCATGATTGGCGATTCATTTGCCGGCGATCTGCAAACTCCACTTGAACAGTTTGGTTTTGCATATGCTATATTATTTGAAAAAATACGGAAAGGTATGGAAATACAAAACAATATAATCAGGACCGGAGATTTGGAGTTAATCGCAAATCAACTTACCCATGAAAACTCATGAAGTCGTCGTCCTATGCGTCGACGAAATACTCAAAATACTTAAAAGAAAAAATAAACTCTTTGTCGCTATTACAGGCGATTCGGGAAGCGGCAAAAGCTATTATTCTAATCTGATTAGAAAAGATCTTGAGAAACGAAAGATTCTCTATTCCTACATAAACGCAGACGATTTTCTGATTCCACGTGTGGACAGAGAATCGATGAAGAACCAGTTTTATACTTCAGGAAAATTTAAAGGAAAATCCAAATGGGAAATACTTGAAAACATGTTCCGTTTAAGAGAGTTTAATAAAGTAATCGATAACCTAAGAAAAAAAGGAGTTGCGTCTTATACGCCTTATAAACGTGAAACAGGGTGCGTCACAAAAAACCCAATCACTATCACAGCAAATAAACTTGTTATATTTGATACTTCAATGCTCTTTAATAGAATGGACTACATAATCATGGTGGATGCAAATATTGAAAAAATTATTGAAAGAAAAATTATTCGCGATTCAGACGTACGAACCTCAACACAAATCAGAGAAATGCATAGGAAAGTACAAGGATATTATTGGCAAAGAATGAAACCGAAAAAACCCGATATAATAATTGATAACAATGATTTTGACAAACCTAAGATTATCGTAAACTAATCATCCCTTCTCTTGCTATAATGTACCCATGGCATCACTTAAGCTCGGTATCGTCGGTCTCCCGAACGTAGGCAAATCAACATTGTTTAATGCTCTTTTAAAAAAACAGGTTGCAAATGTGGCAAATTATCCTTTTTGCACCATAGAGCCTAATGTCGGTGTAATCGAAGTTCCAGATGAGCGTTTGCCGGTATTGGCTAAAATCGTAAACACGCAGAAAATTATTCCGGCGGTCGTCGAATTCTATGACATAGCCGGCTTGGTCAAAGGAGCGTCAAAAGGAGAAGGACTGGGAAACAAATTTCTGTCTCATATCCGGGAAGTTGCCGCAATCGTGCATGTGGTCAGATTGTTTGAAGATTCCAACGTTATTCATGTTTCGGACAAACTCAGCCCGATGGACGATATTCAAACCATCGAAAACGAATTAATGCTGGCGGATCTGGAAACATTATCCAAACAAAAAGCACCCAATTCGTCCTCCTCCAAAGCCGAATCTTTCACCTACGAGGTGCAAAGAAGGGCGATGGAACAATTAAATAAGGGGGTTTCCGTGAGAAATCAAAAACTGGCCGACGAAGAACGAAATGCACTTAAAACGCTTAACCTCCTTACCTCAAAACCGTTAATCTATGTTTTCAACGTATCCGAACAGCAGCTTCAAAATTCAGACGATGTAAACAAACGGGTTTTGGAAATTTTGAAAAATCTAAATACCACGGCCGCCTCTCTTTATCTATGCGCTAAACTCGAAAATGAAGTACTGGCATTCAGCAAAGAAGAACAAAAAGAATATCTGAAGCAATATCAACTGGAAGAAACCGGGTTGAACCGCTTGATTAAAAAAGCCTACGAAACTCTTGGGCTTATTTCTTTTTTGACTGCAGGGGAAAAAGAGGTACGCGCCTGGACCATTGCCAGAGGGACTTTGGCACCGCAGGCGGCCGGAGTTATTCACAGTGATTTCGAAACTCATTTTATAAAGGCAGATACCATCCCGTACCGGGATTTTGTAAATGTAGGAGGATGGATCAAGGCCCGGGAACAAGGTAAAGTACAAATCGTCGGCAAGGATTACGAAATGAAAGACGGTGAAGTCGTAGAATTCAAGGTCGGAGTTTGAATTATTTCATACCTACATATCTCAGATATGCACGCGGAAAGCGCAACGCGGAGAAAAAAGAAAACACTATTCCCTGCCAACCGTCAAGAAACCCTTTGTGCCGTATCTGTGTGGAAAAAAACCAGATAAACGGTTTATAGAACACAAAGCTAATAAAATTAATAACATTCTTCGATAATTTTTCCTGTTGGAATTCACTCACCATCATGTTGATATACCGGTTATTGCGCATCAGATATCTTTGGAATGTCGGCGAATCATAATGCAGCAGCGGATGCTGAAGCCAACCCACCTTACCCCGAACATCCATATTCTCATGAAGATCCTTGCAGGGAAATGAAGCTTTGCCTTTTTTTACCAGTCGTATTGCGCCATCCGGATACACGCCTCCGTGTCTGAGAAATGTTCCCAGAAAATAATTCAAGCGTGGAATAAAAAAAGCAACATATGAGCCGTGCGTTTCCCCCACTCTTCCTTTCAGATCCTCTACAAGACGCTGATGTCTCAAAAACAGGGATTTTCCCGGAACGGACTGCTGATAATGCTCTTTATCCGGATCGCTCATCGCAATAATACTGCGAATTTCCTTTGCAAGTTCGGGACTAAGCCGTTCGTCCGCGTCAAGCTGCAAAATCCATTGCCCTTTTGCCGCATCAAGTGCTTTTTGTTTGTTAATGTGGAACATTTGCGGATTATCTGTTTCTATCACTCTTGCACGGAATAAGCGGGCAATTTCAACCGTCCTGTCCGTTGATGCACCGTCAACCACCACAATCTCATCAGCAATGTTCTTGCACGACTCAAGACAGGCGCGCAGATTCTGTTCTTCATTATGAACGGCCAGACAAAGAGATAATTTCATCTAAGTTCAAAGTTTATAAAGTTATAAAGTTCATAAAGAGCGGTCTTTAAAAACTTTCAAACTTTATGAACCCTTGTATGTATTATATAATATCCCTATGCTGAAAATCGTATTGGTGCCGGACCCGATTCTCACCAAATCCGTCAAACCGGTTACCGTATTTGACCCCTCACTCAAAAAACTTATCTCGGACATGAAAGAGTCGCTTGACGCCCAGACCGACCCTCAGGGTGTTGGACTCGCCGCCCCTCAAGTCGGAATCCCGCTCGCCGCTTTTATCATAAAACCTACTCTCAATGGTTCTCATGAAGCATTTATTAATGCGAAAATCCTCAAACGTATTTCACCCAGACCCCGGAAAACATCCTCCAAGAAACGCAGACATACAAAACTTGAAGGATGTCTGTCGATTCCGAAAATCTGGGGTCCGGTCAAAAGAGACACAAGAATTCTTCTCGAATATCAAACCGTCGAAGGAGAAAAAAAACAGCAATGGTTTGGCGGCTTCAAATCCATCATCATACAACACGAGGTTGACCATTTAAACGGCATCCTTTTTACCCAAAGAGCGCTGGAACAAAAACATCATCTGTACGAAGAAATCAAGGGAAAGCTCGAAAAGATGTCAAACTATTGACATCATTAGTGTTTTCTTTCATAATGAATTATTCATGAAAAAGAAAAGTTCAGCTTCTTTGTTTGTGAAATTCGGACGCGGTTGGAATCTGTTTTTGATAATTGCACGATAGTCTCGTAAAATAAAAACCTACTGTGCGAACCGGATGCTCCGAATATAAACCGGTCAAAATAAACATATAAAAAAAGCGATCTTTTGCGCAGTGAACCAGATGCATGGATTTATTTTTAAAATCGGATGCGTCAACTGTCATTGATTTGTCTGCGGAAGCAACGTGTATGTCGACACGAACTGATTGAAGAATTGTTTGAACTGAGCAGTATTTCCTCCCGGAACAGCTTCGGAAAAAATCTGGTCAAAGGTCGACTGACTTCGTTCGACCATAGCATATAACTGCAAATCCATGGTTTCCGCCGCATTATTGCTGATAATATACACTGCGTGACCGTGAACCGTTTCCTCGTCTACTATACTCATACCGTAATGATACACCTGGTTCATTCTGTCGATTTCCGCCTGAATATTCGCCTTAAACCCGGAATTCTTTGCCGTATCGTACAATCTTTTTCCGAGATCCGCAGTAATATCGATCCTCCAGGGATATATTCGGGTGGCGTCCTGATACGAGTCGGAAATAAATGAAACCGACTTATTTGTCTGCGCGGTAGGATACTCTGCAGTTGATTTCGCTTCATAAGACGACCGCGGCGGATACAATACGGAATATCCGAATCTGGTATTGGTGAACGTATTCCAGGTTTTGGGTTGTCCATAATCCGGCAACGGAAGCTCTTCCTTTGCCTGAACCGGTACCCCTGTAACAGCCTGTGTCGGCGTCACATCATAATGCTCCAAATTGAGGACAGACCTTTTTAGGTCTGTCCTCATTCGCGGAATGAAGAAATACCAAGCAATAATCAGTATAAGAACTATATACGCAATATAGTACCAATGTCTTGGTGATTTATTTTGCTTTGCGATATCCATAAGAATCCGTGCACATATCATTGTATACCGTTTTCAAATCAAAGTGGCGGATATCCGACGAAGAATTTGAGGGTTATTTTTTCTTTGCAGGTTCTTTTTTCTTTTTGAGAGCGGCTTTGGTAACTTTTTTTTGCGGTTTTTCTTCTTTTTTTACCGAAGGCTTATCGGTTTCGGGTTTTCGAACCGTTTTTGATTCAATCTTGTAATATGCGAGCTGTAAAAAAGGTCGAACGCCTTCGGACATATCTTTTTTTATTCTCTTAAGACATTTTGTGCACAACCGTACCTCTTTTATTTTTCCGTTTTCCATGATGTCAATTCGCTGAAGATTTGGGCTGAAAATTCTCTGGGTTTTTGGAGCCCGTTTTTTCCATCTTCCGCCGGCAACTCCCCTATGATGCGTATGTGACCTTCCGTACAACAATCCTTTTCCGCAATGATAACATTTCATATTTTTAAAAATAACCGATAATTCCGAAAACGCGAGATTTTATCATATCACAACCATACCTGATTTTCAACGTTTTTCGGAGATTCCCCGTCCGCCTTGATTACATCAGTTTCAGTCTCCTGAGGCTGAAATACAACGCGACCATGAATATCGAGCCTTCTACGAAACCCGTAGTAAACGACAGATAAAGCGTCATTAAAAAAAGAAGATACTGCGCTTTCGGACGGGGCTGGTAGAATAACGTGATAAAATAAAAAACCAGGATATACGCAATCGTAATCAGGGGGTCAAACGCCAGACTGGTACCGATGATCTGAATGTTGCTTTTGGTAACAGTAAGGAATAAAAAAAACATCTGAGCAAAAGTTCTCGATACGATAAATGCGATAAGAATCAGAATGAGATTTATTAATAAAGAAAGCGCTTTGTTTCTCATATAACAAATATAAAATATATTTCTAATTTTTTAAAGGGATCGATAATTATTTAACGCTTTTATGTCCGGCATTAGTTTTTGCTGCGCCCTCAAATAAACCAGCTTTTATCTCTTTTAGAAAAACATTGTTTCCGATAAATTCGTTGAAATCATACGCCCCATTTAACACATTTCCTATTTTTGAAGTTCCGGCTGCCTGATCAATCCGGTATCCTACTTTATTGGCAAAAATCTTAGTTGGTGTTTTTAGTTGACTTACATCTGTCATATAGCTCAAAATCCGAACTGCTTTGTCCGGAAGAGAAATATGTGATTGAACTGTCCGTACGATTGCGTTAGAAACGGGAGCATCATTAACAAACCCCTCTATTTTTCCTCCTACGAATGGCCACTCCAAAGGCGATACTCTCTGCATGGCTTCACCAACTTTGGACAATACAGTTCCTCCCTTTCCTAAAGCAGTATCACCTGCTTTTTGCGCTATCGACTCTCCTGCCCCATCCAGTACGTTACCGCCAACATCAAGTGTGGTCATTATTTTCAAATCTTCTGATCCTATCTCTGTCGCCGCATGAGCAGATCGTCTCTCCTGAGGATTTGTTTCATAGACCCGATCAATCGCCCAATTTAAAGGGGCTTCCGCAATAGGTCCAACCACAGGTAAAGACTCCATAGCTCCTAAAGGAGCTACTGCTGCGGTTTGAACTAGCGCTTGACCACAATCAAGACTTATCGGGTTCGCTATGCAATCAGGTCTTTTCATTCCAGATTCGGCATATTTTTTTGAAGTTTCAACCTCTGAATTCACGTATTCCTCAAACGTATTTGTCTGTTCTCCGCCGGTAAACCGGTTGGTGGTACTATTCCAAAGCTGGCTGACAAAATCGCCTCCCTGTGCCAAAGCTATAACCGCCTTATCAGATACGCTCGACGCGGGATTATTGAATTGCTGGATATATCCATCGTTACGCAAAAGGTAGCGTTGATATGCATCGGTTGCCCCCGAAAGTAGATCTGCTTTCGTTATGTTCAGTTTGTGCTGTAAATCTGAATTGACTTCAACCCATTGAGTACCGCCCATAACCAGATGCTCGCAGATAAATTTTCCGTTTTCCGCACGGCCTCCCTCCCTTGAACAGGGGGCTCCCGCGGTATAAAGATTTGTGGGCGCGGATGTCGGTACGGCAAACAGATCGTAATATCCGGGTGTCGGTTTAATCTGATTGTTGCGTCCTCCGAAGGATGTTCCTCCGATATTATTTGACTCCGATGTCGAAAAGGATTCGAGTTTCGGCATTGGTGATGGAGCGGATGGAGCGTTTGTCTGATCTCTGTAATGCTGCGATGTGCACGCTTCGGGGTTAGCCTGGCAAAACTGCGTGGACGGTTCTGTAGGATACGGGGTCGGAACATTTTCCTGGGGAACGGTAGTGGGTGCGGGAGGCGCGTTGGTGTTTTCCGTGTAATTATGGGTGGTACAAAGTTCCGGATCGGCGTCGCAATCGCTGCTGTGTATGGGTGTAGGAAGCGGGGTGAGATAATTGTTGGCTTGTTCCCTCTGAACTTCGGTTGTTGCCGGAGGCTTGTCGGGATGCTGATTGGAAGAAGAATTTGACGAAGGAGTACCCGTGGTTTCATTGCCGTATCGTGCGTTTACCGTCTGTTGACCGGAAGAAGTCTGATCAGCAGTAACGGCACTTTCTCTTGCGTTAACTGTCTGCTGGCCCGATGATGTTTCATTACTCGCGGTCGCGTTTGAACTTGACGTATCTGTGTTCCCTTCGATAACCATTGCCATACTGTTGGTTGTTTCCTTTGATCGCGCAACATAACGGCTTGATATGATACTCGCGATACCTATACAGAGCATGGCGCCGAACAAAACAAAAGTGAAGATTTTGCTTTTGAGCTCTTCCATGTATTATTATAATGTCAAAATCATCAACTCATGTCAATATGTTTACACAGTAACACGGGATGAGATATTGAATATTTTATGGTAAGATAAAAAAACCGGATACACGTTCAGTTGACTTTATGACAATTATTGCGATCGCGCTATATATCGTCGTTCTGCTTTTCTCGGTGGTATTACACGAAGTGAGCCACGGGAAAGTCGCGGATGAACTCGGAGATCCTACCGCAAGACTTGCGGGCCGTTTAACCCTTAATCCTATCCCTCATCTTGATCTTTTCGGTTCCATCATTATTCCGCTTGTCCTGATTTTCAGCGGGACCGGATTTCTTATCGCCTGGGCAAAACCCGTGCCAATCGACCCATATAATTTGAAAAACCCCCGGCGTGACTCCGCGCTTATCTCTCTTGCCGGACCGGGTACAAATCTGTTTTTAGCGCTTATAAGCTCTCTACTTCTTTATGTGTTCAATTTTTTTCAGATCCCTTATTTGCTTATTATAGGATCTATTCTCGTGATAATTATCAGACTTAACATTATTCTTGCCATCTTTAATCTAATCCCCATCGCGCCGCTTGACGGATTCAAAATTGTAGGAGGATTGCTTTCCGATGAAAAAGCCCATGAATGGTACCAGCTTGAGCGCTATGGCCTAATTTTTCTTCTTATGCTGATTTTCCCTCTCGGCAACTCATCCATGCTCGACATGCTTATCGGGCCCGTATATACTTTTATCGTACATCTGCTTGTTCCCGCACATGTGGTCGGAGGTATTATTTGATTAATGTTGAGGAATATATACTTTGATTGTTTTCTTCGATCCGTCCGAAGCCGTATAGAAATACTCACGGACCGTTATGGCAACTCCTTTATCTATCTTTATATAGGCAGTGCTGTTTTTCTTGTCTTCATACGCAGATACCCCTGTTGCCAAAGGCTGAAATACAATATGTTGATATAGTTTCATCGCAGAAGATCCTTCCGTAACATTATTTATTCTGCCCAGATCAAGAATACTCGCGGAATTCGCAGGGTTCTGAAAAGAATTATCTGTATGACCAATCGAGGAAATCAATACTTTAGATCGATCAATTAGCCTGCCGGGAATAAGACTGATGGTCGAAAAAAAAGTTGTGTTTATATACGGTGTGTTTGCTAGAAACATCGTGTTTGAAATGATAAATGATAGACAAAGAGCCAAAACCAACACAACAACTAATCTTATCTTGTTTTTGATATCCATATTATTGATTTGTCGGAATTAACCAACACTCCGAATTGTCGCCATAGCACATATATTGAAATCCTTTAGGCGCAGGAATCTTTGTTCCCGGCATAATGGGGGTTAACTTATATTGTTTTAAATCGATATACAGCGTTCCGTTTTGGTCCACCTTGGCTCCTTGGGGAATTTGGGCAATCGGAGGCGTAATCAGTATAATTTGATTCGGAAGAGAAGGGCCATATACGGAATTTTGTTGCACGCCGTTCGGCGTCGGTAAATCATATGGACAGATTAACCTGTCATTGCACTTATACGTCACAACCGACTTTCCGTCCGCGCTGCAACGGTATAGATTCCGTCCTCCAAAATCAAAGGACATTAATGCTCCTGGTTCGCATACTAAATCTTTAGGTTCTTTGTAAGGCGTCGAGTCATATTCAACACATTGTAAAGACCCGTTTGCGTCGACGCATTGTTTCCCGTATGTAAAACACGTACGAGCACAGTCGCTTGAACTGGAAAAACGGTAGTTAAAGATGCCGTTCGGGTCGTTTTTATTGTCTTCATATGCGTTTGGGTTATTCCTGGACAGTACTTTTCCGCCTTCACAGGTATATATAATTGCATGGTCTTTACTCTGCCATGTTACGCCGTCGAAACACTTCCCTCCGGGAGGCGGAGGAATGTATTCCGCCGAGGAACTGTCGTTGCTGCACGTAAAGCACCCATCCCGAATGGTAGAACATCCTTTTTTTTCCGTCCAACATCGGCTACATCCAGACTGATCATAAAATGCGCAACGCGGGTCCTGATCGACCGGATATTGTGTCGGGCTCATCCGTGGGATTTGAATAGTCGGTGTAGGCGTAAACTCCTCTGCTCCGGTATATATATAAGGCGTTACATTGTCCATTTCGTCAAACGGCATAGGTGTCGGAGTCGCCTTGCCTACGTCTTCCGACTTTACACACCCTCTGTTTGGATCGTCAACTAAGCCGTTACAACATCCGTAAAGGTCGTTGGGTACCTCTCCTTCTTTGCCGCATTGCCCTGCGGGTCGGTCAAGAGAGGTTGTTGGTTGTGTGTCAGGAGATGTCGGTTGCGCGGAAAGTTTTGTAGGTTCAGGCGAAGGTTCTATTTCGGTAATTTCCTGACAGAGATCTTTGCATTCATTCGGATCCGCTGCGTTTCTTTTGCAGACCGTACATTCCGGACTAGCCGCTTTCGTTTGCAGGGTTTCTTTCTGTCTGTAAAGAAAAAAGGAAGAAAAAAATGAAGTTGCAGTTAATACGATCAGGGTCCCAAGAGTCAGAAGCGTTATAATTTCCCCTTTTTGATCATATTTCAACATTATTGATGCAAAATATGGCTATTTAAAAATCAAGGTGTCGGCGTAGGAGTCAGTTTTCGCAAACACTTGAAATAATCTTGAGTAGTACATCCTTTACCGAATTTTTCTTTTATTTTATTGCAGTCTGTTTCCGTACAGGTTTGCTGGGATGGCGATACGGGAATCTCAATACTCTGTACCGGAGTCGGTTTTGCCGCAGGCGGAAGAGCGGTCGGCGATACGGCCGATGGCTGGGTCTGCTGCGTCCCTTTCGTAGTAAAGGTCCATGGCACACCGCCATTATCATATTTTTGATCTCCTATCCTAATCTGAAAATAGTAAGTGGTATTGGGAGAAAGCAGGGTTAAATCAACCGAATGATCCTTGATTTTCTGTGCTTCGGGCGCAAAAAAGTTGAGCGCGGTTGGTGAAGTTCCATACTCGAT
>JBJKRW010000080.1:0-8415 GCA_046704445.1 Microgenomates group bacterium | reverse complement strand
ATCAAATTATTTAAATAAAATCCACTCAGGGCTTTCATTATTGATATTATGTGGTCCTATATATGGAAGCGGAAATTGGCAGGGGTGGAGAGAATCGAACTCCCATCAAAGGTTTTGGAGACCTCTATTCTGCCGTTGAACTACACCCCCTTGTCCACGTTGATATTATAATGAAAGTCTTTGTTTGAATCAAACAAACGCAAGCCAGATTACCATATATGCAAGAAACAGGTATCCGATCGGTTTCAGGAACATCACATAGTTCTGCATGGAGCGGGTCTGTTCCCGGATCAACCCCATCTTCAGCCATGAGACGTATTTAAAGAACAGATATGCGCCGATCGGCAAAAAAGCCAAACTCCATAAGGCGGTTTTATAAACTCCGAACCCTATGAAAATCAGCCCTGAAGCCGCAAGAAGAATCAAACCCAAAATCAAACTGTTTTTCATACCAAGTATCGTATGAGTACTATTCAGCTCCGCTTTCTTGTCTGCCCGGAAATCCGCCAGCTGATACGGAAAAATAATAACCCAGCAAAATGCCATAATATCAAGAATAACCGGAATGTTTGAAACTAACGCGTGGTATTTCCATGCAACGGCAACATAGGGCAATACGGTCCACGCAATACTTTGCGCGAGAATATCCAGACCGAAACGCGCTTTCAAACGGAAAGGTTTAACAGAATACAAAATACCGAACGCGTACGCAATCAAAGCCCACCAAAAAACCCCCAGCATATACGATAAAAGAAGTCCGGCAAAAGAAAAAAAACCGAAGATACTCCAGACTATTTTGAAATCAAACCGTTCGTTTTTCCTGATATGCATATTGTTCCAACTGTGTTTATCCGTATCTTCCCTGTCAACTATTTCATTCAACACGAATACGCTTATCGACAGCAATACTACTGCCGCGCACCATAAAAGCAACCAGAAATTCTTTAGGTGAAGCTGCAATCCTGCGGCAATAATGATACCGATTACCACATAATGATCTGGCAACCGAAGTAGTCGGATATATTTCATCTCGGTGTTCCCGGGCAGAATCGAACTGCCATCAGAGGTTCCGCAAACCCCCATTCTATCCGTTGAACTACGGGAACTTCGGAAAAATTCTTTACCTTATTGTATATGACGGACCAAAAAAAGTATAGGAGAGTCCCTGATATCAAACCAAAACGAACAGAATGTATATTAACCCTGAAGTTTCACCTGCCGGATTGCTTCAATCAATGCGTTCTGCATTGCGGCAATATCCGGTTCATACAGCGCCAAAACCGCGTCTACCTGTTTTCTTAATTTAGCTTCAACCGGCGCTCTTTTTTCCGCATTCAAACTTCTCCACCCAGGATTGGAGTCAATTGCTTTGCGTACAAAATACGAAGGCGTAAGATAACCGACAATCACTTCGAGCAGGTTTCCGAATGCGCCCGAAACGTCTTTGAATCTGCTAATTCGGGCTGCCCTTTCATCGGGATGAAAATCATTCGGCATACCCGTTTTTTGGAGTATTAACGCTCCGCTGGGCTCTCGCATGGAAAAACCTGATGCGGTCCTTCCTGCCATTATTGCTGCAATTATTCTCATAATTCTAGCGCTATTGCCGTCTCTCAAGGCGAAATCCGCATCAATCCAAGGAGCCTCTTTCAGTGGAATATAAGGAGGTGCCGGGGGAAGAGATTCCGCCGAAATAAATTCAAACATTGGCTCCTTCCCTTTATTTCTCCCTTCAACAAGGTATTTCAATACTCTTTTTTCGTTTTCGAAACGCGCCCTTGCTTGAGGTAAAGAAGACGATTGAAGTCCAATCATTGTGTGATAAAGCGTATAAGCGACCACAAGCGGATGAATGCCTTGTCCCATTCCCTCGACCATTGCAGAAACTGCTCCCATGGGAAATGTATGATCAGGATTAATTCGTACCTTGCCAACAATCAAATCAAGCTCTCTTTTTTGACCTTCGTTAAGCTGGTCCATTAATGCGGCAATTTGTTGATTTTTGTTTCCGGCCGTAACAAGCGGGTCAAGATGACTCACAAACTGAGTCCACACGGAATCACCTTTGAGATGTTGGAATCTCGCCGGATCCGTTTCCAACATGGCCATACTATATAACATTATCGCGGTAACATCCGGAGGAATACCGTTTTTCATGCCCAGATCAACCAATCCATTAATAGGGTCGGTCCCTGTATACTGCGGTATGCCGAACTCAGATCTTTTCACTTCTTCTCTTATTGCAAAGAGGAAACGAATAGCTCGCTCACCGTTTTGCGCTAACGGATTCATGGGATTTACGATTTTGTCGGTAATAAGTAAGGCGGTTTCGGGTGTAGGTTCATGCACTTTCGAATCACGGGTAAGGGACAATATTGCAGGTAAAGCTGGTCTGGTTGAGGCGCTTTCAAAGAATCTAATCATATTGCAGGCATTATATCATATTATCTCTTTTAAGTCAACTATAGGATAGTTCGTCTATGTTTTTACGAATCCGCTTTTCTGTAGCGGAATACGGTTTTTTGCAATACCCTATCCTTCAGTCTGCCTACGCGTTGAGCACCTTCAATCACTTTTTTCTGTTCACCTCTTGAAATATACCAATTGCTTATTCCGTTATACATGCAGCTTATAATCCTATGTACGGCGGCATATCGAAGCAGCATATCCAGCCCGCCCAAGTTTAGCACTGCAAGAGCGGGCGCTCCTTCCACGAAATTTGCCGGACTCATGGCAAGCAGCTGGGAAAAGAAAATTGCGGTTTTCCTTCTTTTCGATACCGCGTGTAAAATGTTCGTCGTCATATTCATACTTACGTTTTCTTTTTTTAGTGCTTCGTTTTCAACCATCGAGGACATGAGAGTGAATAACGCGATTGTAATTAACGATATTGATCTCCAATCGGCAGGAATCTGTTCCGTAATCTTTTCTACCGGATAAAAAGCGGTGGGAATCGAGCTTGAAACAACTATGCCCGTACTCATCATACCGGCAAGCGATACATAAAATGTGGGGTTGTGCGCCAGTTGGTTTATATATTCCTTTCTGTCCTGCGCCATATGCATCATCCAAACCAAAGGCCTTGCAAGCTTCCTTGCGGGAGAACCGGCCGGAGCAGAAGCTGCTTGAATCAAGCCTTGTATAGGAGAAGTTGCTTTCACTTTGGAAAAAGTCTGGATCGACTTCTGCTTTGCCAAAGAAAATAATTTGCGGGGATGTAAACCTTCCATGGCCTATAATAGCATATGCGGGTCGTTTTTACCAACTCCCTCCTCCGCCTCCGCCACCTCCACCGCCGGAAAATCCCCCTCCCGAGAACCCGGACGAGAAACCCGAAGAGGACCTTGGAGGAGACGAAGAAGATCTAAAGCTGGATAATGAGGAATTCATGCTGTTTGCGAACACCACGCTGTTGAATGTAGAATATCCGTATCCCTTATACCAATCCGGCTCCTGAAGATTTATTGACGAAAAACGTTTTGCCCAGATTTTTTCCACGCCAAAGGCAATGGCATACGGCAGCAGTTTCTCAAACATCATCTGTTTATCCGCCTGAAATGTCAACTGTCTTTCCTGTGAACTTAAGAAATTTTTCAGCGACTTGGCGGTATTGAATGCATTCACCCCGTCCATTGTTTTACGGGGCATGTTGCGCCCGAACAAAAAGGCAACCGCGGCCAAGAACAAATTGCCGGTTACCAACGCCAGGATCGCGATCACAGAATAGAAAATCCTTATGCTCTGGGGATTTTTGGGAAACAGCTTATCACTTACCACCTGGGTATAAAGATCATTCTTCACGCCGTTAACCGTATCATATAATTCTTCATCTTTAAGCCGTATCGAGTTCGAATTTCCGAATATCCCGTCAAGAAGATTTTTTTCGAACGGCAAAAGCGAATCGGTTGATTTGTTTTGTGCGGTTTTTACAAAATAGAAATCGGATTTTTTCCGTTCTTCGATCCGCATGTATCCGCGTCTGGCAAGATCAACGATTGTCGCGGAAATATCCTTCATGTCAGCAGTTTCATCTCCCAATGTTCCCACTTCCGCAGGAGTCAATGATCTTCCGCCGGGAAGCTTTGGAGGATCAAACCATGCGCGCGTGACACCAACCGTGCCTTTTGGATCACGTCCGTGCGTAAACCAGGCTACTATGATTTTTACGGGATAGATCAGATACCAGAAAAGCATGATCAATATCATGCCAAAAATCACGATCTTGCCGATAATCGTATCGAAAAAAGATACGACCAATGTCGGCTCAAGAACCGCAGTCAAACCTTTGGGAAAGCTTACGGCTACGGTAAGTCCGGATTGAACAGGCAAGGAAGATTGTGTCCGGAACTCTGCGGTATTTCCGCCAAATTGAGAGCTGCATGACTGTTCCGTGCTTCCCTTGGGTCCGGAATAGCACGCAACCTTGACCTGATTGTCGGTCAATCTGTCCGGAAACGAAACAGACGCACTCGCCTTTGCAATATCGACGGTCCATTCGTTTCCGGTGACATTCCAATAAAGTTCATCATGATCCTGAAAATACGTTAACGCTCCTCCCGCCGTATAGGTAATGACATATTCATGTACGCCTGTTATCGTACGGTTTGGATCCCCTATTTTCAACATGACATTGTCTCCGCTGTTTGAACGTTGAAATTGATATGAATTTCCTGACCCGTCGGTAACGGAAAGCACCCGGATATCCATTTTATACTTCTTGTTGTCCGCATTAGTCGTAATGTACGGAAATTATCTGTAATTCCCGTGTTTTTGCTGTGATCCGAAATCATAGAGTATTGTTTCCTTGTCCGTTATCGTACCGTCCTTATGTATCTGTATCTGCGCATCAAAGTTCTGTATGTGTTCTGAGCCCGTGGAGGCCACCGAAGGCGTAGTTGTATTGGTATAGTTTTTTCCGTTTATATCAATGGAGTACTGGACATTCTGTGCAAAAACAAAACCGGGAAATGCCAAAAGAAACGCCAGAAAAAAGAACATTTTTTTCATACTTCATCAATCATAACCCATGTCGATTGCAATTGCAATTTTTCCGACAAACAATATATACTTAGCATGAGAACCGGAAGAATTGACCTATCAATTCGATCGACTAAAGGGGGTGAAGCCTATGGCAGATCAACCAGTCGGCATCGTAACCCATTACTATAACCGTCTCGGAGTTGCCGTTGTCAAGCTTGACGACCCGGTCAAGGTCGGAGATACTCTCAAATTTGTCGGCCATGATTCGGAATTTAGCCAAGAAGTCACTTCAATGCAGGTCGAACATACGCAGATCCGGGAAGCAAAACAGGGTGATGAAATCGGCATGAAAGTAGATCAGCCGGTTCACGAGCACTGCAAAATTTATAGAGTGGCCGAATAAATTATCCTGCATGACTGAAGCTGTTTATCGGAAATATTCCGTTGTGTTACGGAATCGATTGTATATAATACATTATGTCTTCTGTCGGTATTATCCTCGGATCCGGATGGGGAAAAATCTCACACCATTTTAAAGCGAAAAAAATACAAGATTTCAGTACTGTTTTCGGACATACGCCAACCGCGCTTGGTCATGAAGGAAAAATCTTAAGCGGAACTCTTCACGGAAAACGCGTAATATTATTATCCGGCAGATTCCACTTGTATGAAGGCTATTCTCCGGAAGAAGCGGCAAAAACCGTAACATATCTTCACGAGCAGGGAATTAGCAAACTCATTCTCACGTCCGCGGCAGGGGCGTTGAATCCCAAGTTCAAAGTCGGCGACCTTGTGATTCATTCCGACGTATTGACGCTGTTCTGTCCAAGCCCGCTTGTCGGATCGCATTTCCAGGATATGTCGGAACCGTATGCTAAACATATGGTTGAACAAACGGAAATATGCGCGCATAAAACCGGTCTCGACTATCAAAAAGGAGTCTATGCATTTGTCAGAGGACCGCATTATGAATCCTTTGCGGACAAGTTGGCGCTTCGTCAGTTGGGTGCCGATATCGTCGGATCAAGTACGGTTCCCGAGTTAATTATGGCAAAACATCTGCAAATGGATGTTCTGGGGCTTTCCATTACAACAAATCTTGCATTTGTCAAACACAGCCATCAGGAAGTGTTAAAGGCAGCGGAGCACAAAGAAGATATATTGTTCCTGTTGCTTGACCGCCTCATCAAAGTCTTATGAAATTTATAAAAATAGCCTGGGAACAATATGAAAAAGACACTCTTTTTCTTGCAAAAAAACTGAAAGACACTCATATCGACATAATTGTGGCAATTTCCAGGGGCGGACTTATAGTCGCACGTATTTTATCCGATATGCTGGCCCTTCCCGTATCCCACATTACCATCGTGTCTTACCAGGATCTCAAGCAAAACAAAAGCCTCAAAATCGTTGAGGAACCGAACCGTCTTTTTGATAATCACACCGTACTTTTGGTAGACGAAATCGGAGACTCCGGGAGGACTTTTACCCGCGCAAAAAAATTTTTCAACCGCTTTGAACGCTGCCGCGTCCTGACTTTTGCGCCATACGTCAAAACACATACCGATCCCCTCCCCGACTTCTGGCTCAAAAAACTTGATGCATGGATTGTTTTTCCCTATGAAATACGGGAAACTTATGAATCATTACTGAAACTCTTAAGGAATAGAAACAAGGTGCTTGCAAAAATGAAAAAAATAGGATTTAAAAAATGGGAATTTGATATTCTTTAACTGAATTATTATACTCGTTGACTATGCAATACTCCCTTGCGCCGGAAATACAAAAAACAGTTAAAGAGCTGGTACGCGGATTGAAAATGGATTATATCAACATAAAACATATCCATTGCATCAGGAGTTTCGACGCGAAAACACGCGCATATGCCCGGATATGGGGCATGTCCCGGCTTTTCAAGGAGGTTGCCGGCATAGATCCGCATTACATAATCGAGGTCAATAGTCGTCATTTTGATAAACTATCCGAACGTGAAAAAATAAAAACTCTCGTACATGAACTCATGCATATTCCTAAGACGTTTTCGGGAGCGCTTCTTCCTCACCGGGGACGTTACCACAGAATCAACGACAGGGAGGTGGAAAAAATATTACGGGGATTGGGAAGCTAAACGCAATTGTTCATGAAGATATACGTTCCATTTCCTCATAATGGGTCCTACGCGATATTGGGCGGTTCTACTGTCTTCCGTCTTTTCTACGAATCGATATAATTTTGTCAATACTTCCTCCATTACATTGCCGTAAATAAATCTTGAATTATCGCCACGACTTCGTGTCAGAATAACATCCGCAAAAATCCCTCTTTCGGTTCGTTCTGATTCTGGACCTCCGAGATAATGCGCTTTTGCTTCTTCGCCGGGTTCAAAATCAAATAACTCGAGCAGCAAATCTCTTATTGTTGGTATACTTTGGCCGGGTAAATTTTGAAAACGATCGCAAAATGTTTCCACCGCAGAAAGAGTTATACCCAGAAATACATCCTTCTTTTCTGTAGGAAATTTTTTATATTTGATCGGAGCAACTATTGTTTCAAGCAAATCCCGGTCAAGCGCATGTACAGGAGCTCTCTCGGCGACCGTGCGTACCGCTTCAAGTACCGGTCTGCTGAGAAAAACTTTATCGTTGTGTGATAAACTTTTTCCTATAATCCCCGGCCTGTCTCTGTTGTCGTATATAAACTTCAATAGATTGGCTTGGGTCAGCTGTCCGTATTTCTCGGACATCATCGCGGCTTCCCAGATATCAATCCCCGCTTCAGCAATATGATATTTCGAAGAGTCGATTTGTTCCAAACCTTTCCAAGGTATGATGTTATAAAACACGTTAATGAGGCTTGAATCTTTTGTATCTGACCGTGCATTGGGATGACGCACAATGACCTGGTGTGCTCTAAGTATACGCTTAATCAGGTCTCCTCTGTCAAACAGCATTACATTGTCTTCTATTACCTTTTGGGTAAACGCGTCATCGGCAGGCGCTACTTCCTGCGTCATCTGCATTAACATACGGGCAGCCTTATATAGTTGCCTCGGAGTCGCCCGAGTATTGTTGGCTACGCTATCAATGACGGGAAGTATTTTGTTGATTATTGACAGACGCCCAACCGAAATTTCCGCATCCTGCATATATCCGTCTTCTTCATAATCCCCGATATAGGCTCTCGGACCCAACAGTAATTGAGCGGTGTTCAGTGCGTATTTGATTTCGTTCACATTACCCTTTGCTTTTTTTTTAAGTTCTCCTTGTTTGAGAAACACATCCGCGGCAACCATTCTGAAGCGGACCGCATTAACGGTTTCCAGGTTGTGGCTATTTCTTCCTGAAAGCGCTCTTCTTAAGATTTCTTAAGTTCGCAAACGAAGTGCACCACTTGAGTTAGAATTGGTAACTCGAGAAAGGAGGTGCACTATGAATA
>JBJKRW010000079.1:0-4624 GCA_046704445.1 Microgenomates group bacterium | reverse complement strand
TACTCAAGATGATCAACGCGTGTGTGAATATCCATGATCAAAGTTCCTGCTTCAGTTCTTCTAACAAATCCTTCGCTTTTGAAGACACATGTTCGGGAACCCTGATCTTAAACACAACATATTCGTCTCCTTTTCTGTTTGTGTTCGGAAAGGGAATACCCTGTCCACGCAATCTTACCGCCGTTCCGGATTTGGTTCCGGGTCGTACCTTTAACTTTACGGAACCGCCAATGGTTTCCGCTTCGATCACTCCGCCAAGTACCGCGAAGGGGTAAGAAATTTCTTTTTCAAGATATATGTCCTGACCGTCCCGCTTAAAATACTCGTGGGGTTTAACGTGAACCAGAATATCAAAATCCTGAAAACGTATGCGCATTCCGTTATCAACGCCTGCGGGAATTTTTATCGATTTCTTTGTTCCTTTGATGACTGTTTCTTTCTGAACGCCGTGGACCGCTTCATCAAAACCAAGAGTTATTTCGTATACTTCCCTCCGGGCCGCCCTGCCTCCTCCGGAAAACGGAGACTGAAAACCGAAAAATTGTTCGAAGATCTCAAAAGGATCTGAAAATCCTCCGAAATCCACGCCTTCAAAAGGATTGGACGATCCCCCTTCTCCTCCGTAATTCGTATATGTATAGGTAAACGGTCCCTGCCTGTATGAAAAAGGGCCGGATCCCGGCGCTCCGGGACCTCCGTGTTGAAAGGCTGATTCCCCGTATTGATCGTATACCTCTCTTTTTTTCGGATCCGATAAGACTTCAAACGCCTTATTGATCTCCTTGAATTTTTCCGTGGCTCCCGCGGATTTGTTGCGATCCGGATGCCTCTTCAGAGCCTTTTTTCTATATGCGGCTTTAATCTCCGCGTCGGATGAGGTTTTGGATACGCCTAATATTTCGTAATAATCTGCCATAGGTATTTCAGTATAGAAGGACTGTCCTTGAAAGGACAGTCCTTAATTTTGTTGATGCCTGTTTGGGATTAACTGACCACTTCTCCCTCTTCCACATCTTTTTTGTCGTCTTGTTTGCCGCCTTTTTTCTTGTCGTCCTTCTCTTCTTTTTTGTCCTCCGGTTTGGCCTGTGAAGACTGCTGTTGATACATATACTGACCGATTTTTTGCAATTCATCCGAAAGATCTTTGGTCTTCTGTTCCAAATCGTCCTTCGATGTCTTGTCCAGATTGTCCTTGAGGTCTTTGAGTTTTTTTTCGATACTTTCCCGAAGATCTTTCGGCGCTTTCTCACCCGCGTCCTTCAAGGATTTCTCCGCGACATAAATCAGATTGTCCGCTTTATTCCGGGTTTCAATCTTTTCTTTTTCCTCTTTATCCTTTTCTTCGTTTTTTTGCGCTTCCTCTTTCATTTTTTCGATCTCTTCTTTTGTCAATCCTGTTGAACCGGTAATCCGTATGCTTTGCGCCTTGCCTGTGGCTTTATCTTTCGCGGTTACCGTAAGAATTCCGTTGGCGTCAATATCAAATGCCACCTCAACCTGGGGAACACCCCTCGGAGCCGGAGGAATCCCGTCCAGGATAAAACGACCGAGCGATTTATTGTCACGCGCCATCGGCCGCTCCCCCTGAAGAATATGAATTTCCACCTGCGTCTGGTTGTCTCCTGCAGTCGAATACACCTCGGTTTTTGAAGTAGGCACCGTAGTGTTACGGGTAATCATCGGAGTCATCACTCCCCCCAAAGTTTCTACTCCCAAAGTCAAGGGAGTAACGTCAAGCAATACTACGTCTTTGGTTTCTCCCGTAAGTACGCCTGCCTGAACCGCCGCTCCGACGGCCACTACTTCATCAGGGTTAACCGAACGGTTCGGCTCTTTTCCGAAAAATTCCTTCACTTTTTCATAGACCAAAGGCATTCTGGTCATTCCTCCCACCATAACAACCTCGTTAATATGTGTTACATCTGTCTTTGCGTCCTTCAAACATGATTTTACCGGTTCAAAAGATTTTTTTACCAAATCACCTACCAACGATTCAAGTTTTGATCTCGTCAGTTTCATGACAAGGTGTTGCGGCTGATTGTCTTTTACCGTAACGAACGGTAGATTGATTTCTGCTTCCATCGACGAGGAAAGCTCGATCTTCGCCTTTTCCGCCGCATCACGCAACCGTTGAAGCGCCTGTGCGTCTTTTCTTAAATCGACTCCGTTTTCTTTCTTGAACTCTTCGGCCAGATAATCGAGAATCACCTTGTCAAAATCGTCTCCGCCAAGATGAGTATCCCCGTTGGTCGCCTTTACCTGAAAGACTCCTTCTCCCAGTTCCAGAACCGTAATATCGAACGTTCCCCCGCCCAAATCATAGACGGCTATTGTATGGGAATGCTTTTTATCCAGGCCGTACGCAAGGGAAGCAGCCGTCGGTTCGTTGAGGATGCGTTCTACCTTGAGTCCGGCAATTTCTCCTGCTTGTTTCGTGGCTTGACGCTGTGCGTCATCAAAATATGCGGGAACCGTAATAACTGCCTTTTCGACTTTTTCGCCGAGATATGCTTCGGCGTCCGATTTGATTTTTTGAAGAATCATAGCGGAAATCTCCTGAGGAGTAAACGTCTTGCCCTCCACGTCAACAACCGCCATTCCTTCTCTTCCTTCCTTTATTTTATACGGAAGCCATTTCATATCGTACTGCACCGATTCGTCCTTGAATCTCCGCCCCATCAGACGTTTGATCGAAAAAATGGTATTCTTCGGATTGATAACTATCTGCCTTTTTGCCACGTCACCGACTATGTGTTTTATCGGATCGACAACCGACGGTATCACATTCCTTCCCTCGGCCGAATGAATCACCTTCGGTTTCCCGCCTTCCATGACCGCAACGCATGAATTTGTTGTTCCGAGATCTATACCTATTACTTTTGACATATGTCTGTAAATAAACTGATAACTGATAATAATACTGATTATTTGGTTTTTTTGCTTACTTTCACCTGTGCGGGCCGTATCACCTGTCCGCGATATGCATAGCCTTTCCGCAATATTTCAGCCACAATGTTATCCTTCTGGCCGGATACGATATCGATCACTTCGGCGGTATACGGATCGAATTCCTTGTTTAAAACTTCAAGCTCTTCCAGACCCGCTTCATGCAGAATCTGTTTGAAATGATCTTTTGCGATTCGCAATCCTTCATCTTTGACGAACAACTCAGCCTTATCAAGATTGTCCAGAAAAGGCAATACTTTCAGGATCAGATCTTTGTTCGCTCTCTGAACCAGACGCTCTTTTTCCTCTTGAACGCGTTTTTCATGATTCTGATAGTCTGCCAGTGCGCGTAAATATTTATTCTTATGTTCTTCAGCCGTTTTTTTCGCACCCTCAAGCTCTTCCTTTAACTTTCGCATCTCTTCTTCACACTGACAGGAATGTTTTTTTGACTTTAATGCCTGTTTGTCTTTATTCTGTACGTCATCCATATGTCCTTGTTGTTGCAGAACTCATTTCATCATGTCTGCGATTTCATGATTTCTCCGATAAGTCCGGAAAAATAGCGGATTTGCGGAATAATTACATCATAATACATTCTTTTCGGACCTACCACACCTATGATCCCCTTCATCCTGGAACCTTCAAATTCGCCGAACACGCTCGCACAAGAATCAAACATAGGATCCCTGAAATCCTCTTCACCCAGAAGATACATAATCTCTTCCTGTACGCGGTCAAATTCGTCCAGGATCCGCTCCCAATAATTCACCTGGTCAAGTCTTTCAAACAATATCCTTGATAGCGAAAGATCCAGGAACTCGGGCTGATTCAAAAGATTGGAAATACCCGCATAATAAACGTCTCCCGAATTTGTTGCCGCAAGTGCAAGCAGACCGGTTTTATGCGACAACACTTTGGTTGCCTGAGATAAAAGCCGATGCAGTTCCTGGCGTTCATCCCAAATGCTGTTTTTATAGGACACTTCGTCGGTCGTCGAAAGATCCTTTTGTTTCATAAGGTGTTTTATATAAAACCTGAACCCTTTAGCCGAAGGCACCCTGCCGGAAGAAAAGTGTGTTTTTTTAAGATATCCTTTTTTTGCCAATTCCACCATTTCGTTCCGGATCGTGGCCGGAGATACTCCGAGTTTGTATTTTTTTTCCAGAATCTCGGATCCCACCGCCTCGCTGGATTCCGTATATTCTTTTATAATGGCTTTCAGGATATCCACCTGTCTTTGTGTTAGATCTTCCATAGTTTTTTCCACTTTCCCGTATGTACGGAAACATGTGGTATTAGCAATATTAGTACAACTCTGCTAATCTGTCAAGAGGATTTGAACACATACGATATAAATCTACTTACGTATTCCGTCGTTAGTTTAGTTTCAGACATGAAAACATCCGAATATATGGGAGTGAACCGTTCGCAATACACATATCGCGGGGTATATAATGTATCCATGTTGGAACACTATCACGTGGTTCTTGCAGTAGCCGCATTTATTCTTGACCAAAAAAAACGTATTCTCGTGGTCAAAAAGTCTCCGTTCGAAAAAATCGATGCGGGCTTATGGACCGTTCCCGGCGGGAAAGTAAAACCAAAGGAGGCTCTTGTTGACGCACTCAAACGCGAGGTGTTCGAAGAAGTTGGTTTGACAGTCAAATCAGCCGCC
>JBJKRW010000078.1:0-4986 GCA_046704445.1 Microgenomates group bacterium | reverse complement strand
AGAATTATAGACCAGATGACTCTTTGCGCTTCTTCGTTGCAGTATCTTCGGGAAACCGACAGAATTCCCGGTTTCGGTACGATCGGCCGCGCGGCAGTATGGGAAGCGGGCTCCGGACAGGACGCGTATATTCTGCGGCGTTTTGGAGTGTCTCGTGTCATAGCCATAGACGACAGGCGAAGTTCAGATGATCGGTATGATCCTGTCGGTGTTTTTTACCGGGGAGTTGAACTGTATTCCGGGTCTGTTGAACAATGGCTTGATGAACAGGAACAAGGCTCATGTCCCTTAATTGTAGGGTTTAATCTTGCCCCGCATTCCATCTTCAGCAGCGTTGATACGGGAGCCCAGGCATTTGATAAAGGTCTTAAACCGGAATTCAACAGAACATTGTGCGGAAAGATTGCGCGCGTTTTAACAGATAAAGGGGTTGTGCTTCTACAGGGAATGGGCAGGCCTGACCCTCTCGATATTTATGAACCTTTGCGTTATGAAGTCGTGACAATTGACAGAAAAATCCATCTTCCGGACGGTTTTGCGAATATCACTCAGGACGGCTACACTCTTGTGAGCAGGACCGGTTATGCAGAGTATCTGCCGATGGTATTGTTGCATAAATGAGCTTTTATATTTACAGTTTCGTATATTTTGTAGATTTTCCTTTCGATTTACTTACGGGATATTTCAAGGAGTTTTTTTTGATTTTTTTTGCAACCGCTTTTTCTATATCAATTCCGAGGTTGTCGGCAAGTTCGATAAGAAAGTTCATGATATCCGCGATTTCATCCGAAACCTCTTCCAGATTTTTTCTGTTTTTTACATAAGTCCACGACTCTTTTTGGCTAATCCATAAAAAATGTTCCAGAAGTTCGGATGCTTCAATGACGATGGATTCGGCCATGTCTTTGGGACTATGGAACTGCATCCAGTCCCGCTCGTCTCTGAATGTATGAATTTTTTTAAGGATGGCTTGAAAGTTTTTGTTGATCTGCGGCATAGTTAACAGCCTAGATTGTATCAAATAATTAATTCTTTTGTGGAACGAAGAACTCAATGAGGGCGGTTTATTATTTTTTCCTTCTTCCGGATCTGGAAGAAGAGCGGGCCGGTTTTGCGGGAGAGGGAACGGTCCGTTGTTTTTTATCCGCAAATCAGATGAGGTATACAAGCGGGAGAACGCCAAGGGTGTTGATGATGAGAATCGCAACAAACCAGTATTTCTGACCGTTCCGTGCGGAGCGGTAAAGACCGACTCCTTTTAATACCACTTCGAGAACGATAATCAGAAGAATAAGAGGCCACCAGAGCCCGAATGCGCGGAAAGGAAATACATTACCGTTCATCATCCACCCCCAGTTGTTCATAAATCCGCCTCCATACATATATATGTATATATTAATCCGGAACATTTATGCTTTCAAGCGCAATTTCTATATACACAAACACATTATGTATCCAAGTAAACTCAGCCTATATTCAGCTTGACGTGGTGAAATCAGGGGTGTATACCTATCGTGTTATTTATTTTATACGCGATCATGGAATTAAAAAATAAAATTGTGATTGTCACGGGTGCTTCATCCGGGATCGGAAAAGCGACGGCAAAACTTTTGGATGAAAAAGGTGCAAAAGTGGTTGTTGCGGCGCGTTCAACAAAAAAACTTCAGGAACTTGCAAAACAATTGCATAATGCATTAGCCATTACCGCAGATATGACGAATCCTGCGGATATCCGTCACATGGTTAAAAAAACCATAGACTGTTTCGGCCGCATCGATATTCTGGTGAATAATGCGGGGAGGGGATATGATGCAACCGTAGAAGAACTGGATATGGATAAGTTCCGGTATATTTTCAGTTTGGATGTGGTGGGTCCGGTTTTGGCAATGCAGGAAGTGATTCCTTACATGCGCAGACAAAAAGAAGGAGCTATTGTGAATATCAGTTCGGGTACCGCGCTGATGGCGCTTGCGGGTATGGGAGGGTATTCCTCCATGAAGCGGGCGCTGGTAGGAATCAGTCTGACCGCGCGGGAAGAATTAAAAAACGATCATATCAGCGTCAGTGTCGTATATCCGTATATCACCGCGACTGATTTCGAGAAAAACACCCTCAAAACATTAAGAAAAAAAGACGAGGAAGAAGGCGGGAATTTTGAACTGCCTCCGGGTGATCCGCCGGAATTCGTCGCAGAACTTATTCTCGATGCCGTCAAAACTGGAAAAGCGGAAATTGTTGCGCACGACTGGATTGGTAAACGATGAAATTACTGGCAATGAAGCTGCGCTTTGCACGCATCCCTTCCCGGACCTTCAGGTACTTGGTCACAGATTGAGCAATTCCCTGCTGCAGGTGTGGTGGCTTCTTGAGTTGCGGCTCCGGACGGTGCCGCCGAAGGAACGGCAAATGTCATAAAGGTAATTCCCGAGGGCAATGCAAACATTTCTGCATTGGCAGACCAGGGCTTGCAGGTATAATTGACTTTTTCGTTCAGGTTCGGTCCGTTCTGTTGACCGTTCGCCGGAGCGCCGGTCGGTGACGATGTTTCTTCCTTCTTCAGCTCCATTTTCATACCCTGTTTGCTTTGGTCGCTCCATACGTATGAATATTGTCCGTCGACGATCATATGATTGTTGACATTCATTTTGTCCGAAACGGTTTTGAAGTCGCCACGCATTTTTCCGTTAGATACGTAAACCGTCCCGTCTGATTTTGCACCTTCGTTGGTTGTCGAGAACGTACATTGTACCGATTGTCCCATTGCCAAAAGACTTTTGAGTGTCCCTTCCGCGGTTTGTGCGGTTGTCTGTTTTGTCATGCCGGTTTGAGAAGATGATCCAGTCGAACCGGGCTGTTTCATTGATTTATAGGCAAACGCCCCAATTCCGAGAATAACGATCACGGCGACGGCCGCAAGAATAGTTTTATTCATATGTAATTATTTATACACGATGTCTTGTAAATTACAAGTGGTAAAATTATTTTTTTTCTTCCTTTTCGATAAGACCATCCTGAAGCCAAATGACACGATGCACATATTTTTTGTCATCGGGTTCGTGAGTCACCATAAGGATCGTTTGTTTCAGCTCCCTGTTAAGCCTTCTGAATAATTCAAGTACGGTTTGTGCGGAATTCGTGTCCAGGTTTGCGGTCGGTTCATCCGCAAAGAGAATCTCCGGATTGTTGATAAGAGCGCGGGCTATTGCAACGCGCTGCTGTTCTCCTCCGGAAAGTTCGTGTGGGTAATGGTCTCCGCGTTCGGCCAGGCCAACCAAATCCAGAAGTTCACGGCCGCGCTTCTTGTACTCTTCGGGTTTTTTCCCCAAGGCCATTGCGGGAAGATACACATTTTCCAAGGCAGTAAATTCCATAATAAGCGCATATTCCTGGAATACATATCCCAGATGTTCAAGACGGAATCGTGTTTTTTGCACCCCGGAAAGAGTGGTTACGTCTGTTTTGTCGATAACGATAGTTCCTTCCGTAGGCGTATCGATGAGTCCAAGTTGATGAAGCAGCGTTGATTTTCCCGAGCCGCTCCGTCCCATGATCGCGATAAACTGTCCGTCGGGTACGGTAAAGGATACTCCTTTCAATGCGGGGGTAGGAATTTTTCCCGAATAGGTTTTTTTGAGCTTTTCGATTGTAATCACGGTTCGATTTCACCCAACTTCAATAATTAATTGTCAACCCCAGATTGCCTTTAAAATATCTTCTCTGGTAACCATGCGTGCGGGTACGAAACCGGCAAGCAATCCTGTAACAAACATGCTGATTACGCCGGCAACTATGGCAATGGCCCGGTTTGATAACGACAGATAACCGAATTCCACATCGATCGGATGTGCGGCAAGAAGAGGCGTCAGGATACCAAACACCAGAATTGACCCGATAACAAGACCGAAAAAAGTAAAGAACATGGACTGGAACACGTATGATAAAACAATAATTCGTTCCTTGATGCCGATTGCCTTAAGGATGCCTATCTGACGCCGTTTGTTGATTGCGTTGACATAGATCAGTACGAAAATTGTGATTGCGGCAACCACCACACTTATTGCGCTTACAATGATAGAGATGAGGTTTAGCGCATTCAGGAAGGACGCAAACGTTCCCAACAAATCGTTGAAGTTCTGGATTTTGAGTTTGGGAAACATATGCTGGATTTTTGCCTGATACGCGGTAACCGGCGCGCGCGTAAGGTCTGTTTTTACCAAGATTTTCGAGGCGTTATTGAATACTGAAAGTACGGATTCCGCCTCTTTTGCCGTAATGAATGTTTCGAATATGCCGATCGAATCGTTGTAAATTCCTTTAACCGTATACGTCCGGATAATTCCGTTTGAGTAAGTAACCCGCACTTTGTCACCGACTTTTACTCCTCCGAGATCGCTAGGTGCGGGCATTCCGTATCCGCCTGCAAGCGCAGAGCTCATGATAATCTGGTTCGTATCCGTATCGGAAAGATACTGGCCTTTCAACATAAGATTATTGATGGTAAGGACCTTTTTTTCCTGTGTCGGATCTATTCCTACGATTTCACCCGAAATGCTTTTGTACACGCCGTTTTTGTCTTTGTCAAACGCCATGGATCCCGCAAGAGAATATCGTCTGGTTGTGGAAATCACTCCGGGAATAGTTTTAATCTCCGTCTGGACTTCATTCTGGTTTACAATATACTGTTTTGCCTGGGGTTCCTGCTGGGGGTTGACCGTAATATAAGAACTGTAGGTATCAAGAAGGGCGGTCCTGAACAGGTTTTCGAGTCCGTTCAATATGCCCGAGATAAACATCATGTTCAAAAACGAAAGTGAAAGAATAAACACCAAAAGAATAATCATGGATCTGCTTCCTCTTATGATGGATTTGTATGCGATGAAGAACGCGATTCTGAAATCGTTCATATTCAAATGGATTTATTGCGTAATGATTTGATCGCCTGCCTTTAAGCCCGATAAAACCTGTGATTTGATAATTCCTTTTGCG
>JBJKRW010000077.1:0-2759 GCA_046704445.1 Microgenomates group bacterium | reverse complement strand
GTTTAATAAGCTGTCGTTTGTTCATGACCACCGATTCATTGGTGATTCCGATCGAGTTATCCGTATTGCCCGGTTTCACGATAAGCGGAAATTTAAGCTCGTCATCAATCTCGTCATCCATGGAATATGCATAATCCCAGTTGGGCGTAGGAATATCATGATACGCAAGAAGTTTTTTCACGCGGATCTTGTCGATGCACAGTGCGAGCGTAAACGGATTGGATCCGGTGTAGGGAATCTGCAGCGTATCCAACATCGCGGCGGCGTGCGGCTCAAGCAGGCTCGAATTGTTAATTCTCTCGCATACGTTAAATACAAGATCAACATCGCTGTTCCTGAGATCACTGTAAATTTTGGTCAAATTGTTGAAATCAAAAAAAGAAGTTTTATATCCCCGGTCCTGCAGCGCCTTTTCAATGTTTTTTCCGACAGACATAAGGTCCTGCTCCACGCTTCCTTCTTCCTCGTCATAAATATTGCACGCGATTCCCACATGCAATTTGCGCAGATTATGCGTAGACATCCTCCGTATGGTTTCAAATTTCATGGCGCGTAGCAACGTATCCTTCCGGAATGAGGCAGACGAATATCCGTGCTTTCGCGAGGTTTTTCCCAAAGAAGAAGCCGGATCAAATTTGGCCACTTTAAAATCGATGTATTCAAGCGCATCCCTCAAGTTGTCCTGTGCGTCAACCGCACTCTCCCCGCTGACCGTAAGCCACCCCAGATATTCCGATCCGTCCGGCTGGACCAAAACCGGCTCACCGATTTTCTTATAAATATGCAGCTCCTCAAGATATCTTTTGTGTTTCAGTCTCTCGGAAATATCCAGTTGAACAAGAATTCCTGAGTTTTCAGGAAACAGATCCCAACCGATAATATACTTTTTCGGTTCTTCCGGTTTTCTGTTGTGAAAGTACTGGCCGACCGCAATTTTCACCGTCATCTCGATCATATCCACGTCCCATGCTCCCTTTATATATGAATATATATAGTCCCCCCCCATACGGAGATTAATCTCCAGAGGAACAGGGCCGTTTCTGGTTGATTTTGCCTCAAAATGAATACTCCCGTTTTGAATTCCTAGCCGCTCAAGCGTTTCTTCAACCATTTCCAGAAGTTCCAGTTTGGTACGGCTGGGGAGGCTTGACGGAATTGACTGTCCGCTGTCCATAAAAAAAATGTCTTTAGATTTGTTGAAGTTGTCGGCAATCGAATAAAACTTCAGTTTGCCGTTCTGAAGTAGTACGTCCACATCTATTTCGTCCCCGTCAATATACTCTTCCGCAAAAATATCAAGCCCGTCGTTAAGTGCCGATTCCGTATTCACCGATATGTTGTTTTTGACAAACCGGTAAATATCTTCAAGCTCTTCTTTGGATTGTACCTTAACCACAAATGCACTGCTTGAACCGTATGCGGGCTTGATTACGATAGGAAAATTCAGGCTGTTTGACACCTCTTTGAGATCATCGTGATTCTTGATGAGAATATGTCCCGGAGCCGGAATATCGTTTTCCCTGCAAAACTCGCGGAACAGATATTTGTTGCGTACTTTTTTTGCGATATGGTAGGGGATACCGACAAAATCAAATTTGTCCGCGATGCGTGAAGCAAGCAAGACGTCATCTTCCCAAAATGTGACCACCCCGTCGATCTTTGCTCCGCGGTTCTCCCCGAGAAAATTTTCTATCGCACTTAAAGATTCTCTATGATTGGTTGTGTCCGCAAGAATCCAGTAGTCCACATACGGTTGAGCCCAATTTTTTTCCTTGTGCAGCACACCTACTTTTAAGCCGAGTTTTTTTAGTTTCTGGAATATGAAGCGTTTTTTTATCGGACCGGTATTGACCACAAGAATTGTCTTATTTTCCAACTCCGTGGTTTCGTCAGATTTGATCCTGTTCATTCTTTTTTTCATTGCATTCAACCGACCGCCGTTGATACATAAAAATTTTATATGTTCTACACATTATATATATTTTAAAAAAATGTCAAGCCCAATCATTGCGTCCTAAGTCCGGATTCGCCTTAAAACCTCTATTTTTGAAATACAAGATACAATCCTGTTATACTCAAATCATGGAGAAAAAAAATTTATTCGCTTTTTACCGTTCTTCCCTTTTCACAAGCATTCGCGCAATCGTACACGTCATGGTTTTTCTTCCCTATTTTTTCTCCGTACCCCTTCTTTTCAAAACTTTGTTTCATCCTTGGAAAAATCTTACCATGTCATCGCGCAAACCCGGATTCCAGTTCCAGGAAATACTTGACAGATTTTTCTTTAATTCGATATCCCGAGTAATCGGAGCATGGATACGTATATCTATGATCTTATTTTATTTTATGGTCCAGATTATCAGTCTTATTTTCGCACCTTTTTTTATTATCGTGCTCTTTTTTTTCATTCCCGTCATATATATCTTCTATCTTATCCGGCCGGATGACAAAAAAAAGAAAGAATTCCTGAGGGAAGAATTTATTAAGTCTCACATGCGTTCGGATAAAAACCGCCCGATCGTATACGAATGGTTTGAGCGATATTACGATGACGAGATATGCAAAAAGCCCTGGTGGGAGCTTTCCAGTCTTTTTTCCATTCCTCCGCTTGCAAGAGATTGGGCGAACGGTTTTACTCCGGTTCTGGACGAATATACCCTTGACCTATGTTCTCAGGAATACCAATCCCGTCTCCAGTCGACATTCGACAGAAAAAAAGAGATAACCGCAATTGAGCAGATACTTTCCCAGTCCGAAGA
>JBJKRW010000076.1:0-2693 GCA_046704445.1 Microgenomates group bacterium | reverse complement strand
ATGACTCTGCATACGCAATCTTGTGTCCGCCCTTTTTGCCAAGATAATATTCTCGGTCGTAAAATCCCGCGTCGATCGTATAAGGCAAAATCACCGTCCCTTTGAATTTTTCCCCGTGCAATATATTATCAAGGTTGGCAAAATCTCTTCCGTTGGTAATAATAACGGTAAGTTGCAGTCTTTTAGCAAGCCGTGTTGCAATCGGATCAAATGGGGCGTTTAATCCGGGCGTCCATTTGCTTCCTACCAGTTTTTCCATTTCATCCCAGGTAATCTTTTGAATCGGTTTGGCATCCTTATACTTATTGGGGTCCTTGTTATATACCCAGTCGATATTCGTCATATTGATGATCAGCTGTCCTTTGTAATCGCGGGCAAGCACTACCGCGTCATAGTCGGTTGACCAACCGGGCTTCCATCCCGCACCGATCACCACCGGCTCTTTCCATCCCCGAAGCTTTTTGTCGTAATTTTCGATGATGCGCGGATGCGAAATATCCTGAAAAATAGTACGGATCAGATGCGCGTTAAGACGGGTTGCATGGATTGCAATCCAATCCAGATCTTCATCCGCAATATCGCCTATCACGTTTTTTCCCGCGTCCTTATATTTTCGTGCAATTCTCCCCCCTCCGACTACCAGAAAAAACCGTCTCCCTTCGGCAACATATTTCCGGACGAAATGGTTCAGTTGAGACAAAAAAGCAGAATCCACGCCTCCGTTCGGTACCACGAGACTTCCGCCGAGAGAAATTATGATCGGCGGTTCATGATAGCTAAATAGTGACATAGGGCAAAAAAATCCCCAAGCTGGGCTTGGGGGACTGTATATTTTCCTTAGGAAAATACATGCAACATTTGAATCATAATTCGTTTCCTCATATTCTTCTTGTCATTATAGCTGATTTTTTGACAAAAAGCAATCATTTGAGTATACTGGGTGTGTTCCGCCGTAGGCGGATACAATCAATTATACCGATGAGACGTTCACGCATAACAATTACCCTACAACGATCGGTACTGAACAAAATCGACGGCCTCATCGATGGCGAAACCATCAGAAACCGTTCACACGCCATCGAATATATACTGAATAAACATCTGCAAAATGGGGTAAAGAAAGCGGTAATCCTTGCCGGAGGAAAAGGTTCGAAACTGAGGCCCTTTACCTACGAAATACCAAAATCTCTCATTCCGATAAAAGGAAAGCCATTGCTGGAATATACGATCGAATCCTTGAAAAATAATAATAGCGACGAAATCATCGTATGCACCGGATATCTGGGAGAACAGATCAAAAAACATTTCGGTGACGGAAAAAAATTCGGCGTACATATGGAATATTCCGACGATACTTCACCCCGACAGACCGGAGGAGCCTTGCTTAAGGCAAAAAAATTCCTTTCCCACGAATCTTTTCTTGTCATACACGGAGATATTCTGACCAATTTTCAGTATCAGGACATTCTTCAGTTTCATATGGAACACAAACCGATTATCACGGCAGCGATGGTTGCGGTCGAACACCCGGAAGAATTCGGACAGATGCAACTTCACGGCATACAGCTCGTTCATTTCTTCAACAAAAACAAGTCCGCTTCGGTAAAAAGCCATTTAATAAATTGCGGTATTTACGTTTGCAGCCCGGAAATTTTCGATTATCTTCCGAAAGACCGGAAATCCTTCCTGTTTGAGGATATTATCGAAACTCTTATTCTGGAAAAAAAAGTAAACGGTTACGTATTTGAACAACAGTGGTTTGATGTAGGAAGTACCGCAAACTACGAAAAGGCGATTAAAGAATACAAGGAAGAGTAAACTAAAATATCCCGGAATTTATTCCGAAAATCTTCGATATCAACCTGACGAAAAAATACGCAAAAACGAGAATAAGAAAACCGATTATTCCCGTAGTGAACTTTGCCCATGCGGACTTTACTTTCTCCGGACTTCCCCGCGAAAGAATAAAATCATATCCGCCCCAGATGAATACGAAAAGCAGAATGATTCCCGCAACAGGAAAAACAAAAAAATTCAACACTTTATTCACCACGTCTCCGATAGAACTGATGCCAACCAATGGCCCGTTAATATCGACTCCGCTGATTTTTAGACCCTGTGCCAGTAATTTTTGGTTCATTGTTGTATGATAAATCTCAAAGATCTCCCTATTATTATAAAACAAATATGGATAAGAATGGAAACAATTAGATAATAGTTTACCGTGATGACAAAGGGGATAAAGTCCCGCAAAAACGACAGTTCGGTTAATGCTCCCGCAATATCTATCTGGAATATGTAGACGGCGCCCAATATTAATATCAGAAGCGGAAAAATAATAGCCGCTTCCTGCAGGTCTTTTTTTGAGGAAAACATCGTAGAAGAAACCGCAAAAATCATATAGGCGATTGCAAGCGTAACCATCCAGTTTTGGTTCGGAAAGAGCTTAAACAGCGAAAGTACGAGTTAAAAAATCAGCCCGAACAAAACAGGAGACAAACCCACAAGAATGCTCCGGACCGGATCCTTGCGTTCATACACCACACTGCCCAGCTTAATGTAGTTGCCCTCCCATTGCGGAAAAATCGTTATGCTTTTTACCCTCAAAAGTAACGCGGTCGCCGTAAGGAAATGGGCAAATTCGTGGATGACAGTCCCGGGCAAAAACACAAGGGACACCAATGCAAAAACCG
>JBJKRW010000075.1:0-7351 GCA_046704445.1 Microgenomates group bacterium | reverse complement strand
ATGTATGTTCGGGTAATTCTCCGGGTGTTCCCCTATATATCTGCTCGAATTTTTTGGTAAGTTCCCTGCAGATACACAGTTCCCGTACCCATGATTCATGAGCCAAAATAGTGAGGGTTTTGTTAATTCTATGGGGTGATTCGAATACCACTACAGCCATATCCGGATAGATCTGTCTTATTTTATTCAGATTTAGAAGAAACTTATTTTGTTTTTTTTGCGGAAAAAAGCCAAAAAAGCAAAATTTACCGGAAGAAAAACCAGATTGAACAAGTGCGGTTAATATAGCACTTGGCCCGGGAATAACAGTGTAGGGAATGTGTTTTTTTTCAAGTTCTTTTACCACAAGGGCTCCAGGATCAGAGATAAGGGGCATACCTGACTCTGAGATTAGGCAAATTTGATAATCCTTTTTTGCCAAACTTACAATTTCGTAGACTTTACCGAATTCCGTCTCCTTATAACACGATAGAAGACGAAGATTCTGTTTCGGATTCAGATTAAATCTGTCTTGAATTCCCTTTAGAAGTTTTTGAGCGCTACGCGTATCTTCCGCAATAATGATATCCGCTTGTGTAAGTATGTTTGCTTGACGCAAGGAAAGATCATCGAGATTCCCGATAGGGGTTCCTACAATATAAAACATTTGGTATTTTTTTAATTGATACTCTGGTAGAATTAGTGTTTATATGATAAACCGTGTCGTTGAAATACTAACCACTGCAATTATATCAATAATCTCATCAACAAGCTACGGAGGCGTATTTGCCCTTATGACAGCGGAATCTGCGCTCATTCCAATTCCTTCTGAAATTACCATGACTTTCTCGGGTTATCTTGCCTCAACGGGAAGGTTTTCCTTTTGGCTCGTTGTTCTCACGGGAGCTTTTGCCAATTTGTTCGGATCATGGCTTGCTTATTGGCTTGGTTACTGGGGGGAGGAGTCCTTCGTTCGAAAATTCATACGTTCCTATGGCAAGTATCTTCTCGTTTCAGAAGACGATTATACAAAATCTGAAAAATGGTACCGCAAATATGGACAGAGTTTTACGTTTTTTTCAAGAATATTACCTATAGTTCGAACCTTCATTTCTCTACCCGCAGGAATCGCACATATGGATTTTATGAAATTCAGCATTTTTACGTTTGTCGGCTCCTTTATATGGTGTACTTTTTTGACATACATTGGATTCTATCTCGGCAAGAATTGGAACTCACTTCACGTGTATTATCAAAGGTTTGAGTATGTCATTTTGTTTGCTTTTGTTTGTCTGGCGGCATATTATATTGTGCATAAACTTAAGAAGATATCCCGCAAGTCACATTCATAACCTATTTTGGCATAAAAATTACTCGCCCGTATGTGTATATTCTGCGTGTGTATGGTAATACTTTTACAAAAATGGTACAATTATTGGTTCGACATCTATGTTTAGTCTTAAATCACCATTTCGGCCCACAGGAGATCAACCTGAAGCCATAAGGAATCTCACAAAGGGAATTCGCGCGGGTTTAAAAAACCAGGTACTTCTCGGAGTGACGGGTTCGGGTAAAACATTTACCATGGCAAATGTAATACAAAATCTCCAAATACCTACGTTGATTATTTCCCATAACAAAACACTTGCCGGTCAACTGTATCAGGAAATGAGGGATTTCTTTCCACAAAACGCAGTTTCTTACTTTGTTTCATATTATGATTTTTACCAGCCTGAGGCGTATATACCTCAAACAGGCGTATATATTGAAAAAGAGGCCGAAATAAACGAATTGATTGACAAACTCAGGCTTCAATCGACTACTAATATTCTGACAAGGAATGATGTAATTGTGGTCGCGTCCGTATCCTGTATATACAATATTGGGAGTCCTGTGGAGTATGGCAAATTCATACTCAGTATTAAAGTCGGCTCGGCTTTTAATGCGAAAGAAATTACGAAGCGGCTTGCCGAATTGCTTTATGAACGATCGGAATTTGAATTTAAAAGAGGTTCATTCAGAATACGTTCCGGTTATGTAGATATCTATCCCGCTTATGAAGATTTCGGATGGAGAGTTTACCATAACAACAGCCGAATTAGTAACATAAGAAAATTCGATCCTCTTACCGGAAAAGAGGATTCAAAATTAGTATCCGATCGCATCGATATTTATCCTGCCAAACATTATCTTATGGATCCTGTAATTTTTGAAGCATCCGAAAAACATATCCGGGCTGATTTGACCAAAGAATACGGTGAATTAAAAAAAAGGGGTAAACTGATGGAGGCAGAACGTTTGCTTCAAAGAGTGAATTATGACCTTGAAATGATCAAAGAAATCGGGTATGTCAACGGTATAGAAAACTATTCCCGATACTTTGACGGGAGAAAACCCGGAGATCCTCCATATTCATTGCTGGATTATTTCAGACAGGCCTACGGCAATGACTTTCTTGTGATTATTGACGAGTCCCATATGACGGTTCCTCAGTTGAGAGGTATGTTTAACGGTGATTATTCGCGAAAACAGACACTGGTTGATTACGGATTCCGATTGAAATCTGCTTTTGACAACCGACCGCTTAAATTTGATGAATTTTACCGAATTCCCCCAAAAATTGTTTTTGTCTCCGCAACTCCTTCGGAGTGGGAAATGAATATGGCTACAGAAGAAGCAAAAAAAATTACACAACCTTCACGAAAATATACTGGTGTGGCTGAACAGCTGATAAGACCGACAGGAATAATAGATCCTTCCGTAGAGATTAGACCTGCTAAAACCGAGGTCCAGGACCTACTTAATGAAGTAGAAAAAAGAATTAAGAAACACGAAAAAATTCTTGTTACTACGCTGACCAAAAAAAACGCGGAAGACCTCACAGAATACATGAAAGAAAAAGATTTCCGTGCTGCCTATCTTCATTCCGACATCCAGACACTGGAACGTTCTGATGTGTTGGACAAACTTCGTAAAAATGAGTTTGACATACTTATCGGTGTAAATCTTCTTCGGGAAGGATTAGATCTTCCGGAGGTTTCTCTGGTTGCGATTCTGGATGCGGATAAAGAGGGTTTTTTGCGCTCTGAAACATCCTTAATCCAGACAATGGGCAGGGCTGCCCGCAACATTTCGGGATCTATCATCATGTATGCAGACACGGAAACGGATTCTATGAATTCGGCAATTAAGGAAATAAAAAGAAGAAGAAAAATTCAGACTAAATATAATTTATTACATAATATTATTCCACGAACCATTTACAAACCTATTAGGGAAAAAATCATCGAATCGGAGCCTTCGGAAATCGGATTTTCGGTTAAGGATACTTCTGTAGACAGAGAATATCTTAAAATGCTTAATTTTCATGCAATGACTCCGTATGACAAAAAGAAAATAAAGTCAAGACTTGAAAAAGAAATGAAAAAACAGGCTGAAGATTTAAATTTTGAGCTTGCTATTGCAATCAGGGATAAAATCAAGGAAATGAATAATTAGTGTAATAATTGATGTTACGAAATAAAATATGAATGATCTTATAAAAATTCGAGGAGCCAGACAGCACAACTTAAAAAACGTCAACATAGATATCCCCAAAAATGAGTTTGTAGTAATTACGGGTATTTCAGGCTCAGGAAAATCATCTCTCGCTTTCGATACCATATACGCCGAAGGCCAAAGAAGATATGTAGAATCGTTGTCGGCCTATGCCCGGCAGTTTCTCGGGATAATGGATAAACCTGACGTAGACCTTATTGAGGGTCTGTCTCCTTCAATTTCCATCGATCAGAAGAGCGCTTCCCATAATCCCCGGTCTACAGTGGGAACCATAACTGAAATATACGATTATCTGCGTTTACTGTATGCCCGGGTAGGACATCCGCACTGTCCAAAGTGCGGCAGGGAGTTATCCAAACTATCTCTTGATGAAATAATCGACAGAATTCTGGATGAATGCAAAACGGCAGTTTCTTCCGAAAGCGTAAAACCTGTTTTGTTCACAATTATTTCACCGGTTATAAGAAGTCAAAAGGGTGAATTCAAGGACCTTTTCGAAAATCTTCTTCAAAAAGGATATGCAAAAGCGAGAGTAGACGGAAAATATATTGATATATCCGATTCTATTGAATTAATTAAAACAAACAAACATACGATAGAAGCAGTAATCTACCAATTCAGCCTTACACGCAAACAAATTAACGATCAAATATATAAAAGCAATTTAAAGTCAAATCTAAGCACATACGTTGAGCAAACTTTAAACCTCTCAAACGGATTGATAATTTTATCCTATGGAAGAGAACCCATCGAACACTTGTACTCCGAACATTTCTCTTGCCCGCACTGCAATATTTCTCTGAGCGAAATCGAACCGAGAATGTTTTCGTTCAATTCTCCTTTAGGCGCATGTGATAAATGTAAAGGATTGGGTACGATATACGCTGCAGATCCTCATACTGTTTTAAACGATAAATTATCAATTTTAGAGGGCGGAATTTTGCCTTTTAACAAAATATTTTTTCACGAAACCTGGTACATCAGATTGTTAAAAACTGTATGTGAAGAAGAGGGAATCCCTATGGATATTCCGATTAACAAATTCTCGAAAGATCAATTGAGCACTTTATTGAAAGGTACCGGAAAAATATACCGTGTAACAGGTGCAAACAGGTTCGGAAAATCTACGACCATATTTGAGAAATTTGAAGGAATACTCCATGAGGTTGAAAAGAGATATTTTGACAATCAATCCGGCAATATGCAGTTTGAGATTCAAAAATATATGAAGGAGGAGGTCTGTCCTTCGTGTAAAGGGGACAGATTAAAACCCGAAATTCTGTCTATTACGGTTGATGATCAAAACATTGCGCAGATGTCCGGACTCTCCATTTCTTTCCTTGCCGATTATTTCATGCGGGATCTTACCAAAAAACTGAATATATACGAAAACCAGATCGCGGCGCCGATCCTGAAAGAGATTACTACCAGGCTTAGTTTTTTACGTAATGTAGGATTGGCTTATCTGACGGTTTCAAGAACCGCAAAAACTCTTTCGGGCGGCGAACTGCAGAGAATACGGCTCGCGTCACAAATCGGCTCAGGTCTTACCAATGTCATTTACGTTCTTGACGAACCTTCCATAGGACTCCATCCAAAAGACGTGTCCGCACTGATAAAAACCCTAAACTCCCTAAAAATAATGGGGAACAGCCTTATAATTGTGGAGCATGATCAGGAAACAATGGAGGCTGCAGATACGATAATAGAATTGGGTCCCAAAGCAGGTAAAAACGGCGGAAAACTCGTATTTCAAGGAACACTGCAAAAAATAAAACACGCAAAAAATTCTCTAACAGGTCAATATCTATCGGGTAAAAGAATAATTCCGGTAAATACAAGAAAAACACAAACGAATTTCGGTTCCATAAAATTGAGGGATGCTTCGCAGTTTAACTTAAAACACGTTGATGCCGAGTTTCCATTAGGCAATTTGATAGCGGTTACCGGTGTATCTGGATCCGGAAAATCATCACTTATTGTTGAAACACTCTATCCCGCTTTGAAATATTACCTTGAAGGTTACTATCAGGAATCTATGGGCAAATTCGGAAGGATTGAAGGGTATCAATATATCGACAGAGTATATCTGGTTGACCAGTCTCCCATTGGTCGGACTCCGAGATCCAATCCTTCAACGTATGTGGGCTTTTTTGACGAAATTCGTGATCTGTTTGCAAATACGGTTGACGCGAAAGCAATGGGATTTCAGAAAGGAAGATTTTCATTTAACGTAAAAGGCGGGCGGTGTGAAAAATGCCAGGGTGCGGGTGTAATACGAATTGAAATGCAATTTTTGGCTGATGTATATATTACGTGTGATGTGTGTCAAGGAAAACGTTATAACAAAGAAACCTTGGAAATTCGGTATAAAGGTAAATCTATATACGAAATTCTCAGAATGACTGTTGACGAAGCGTGTGATTTTTTTACAAATCATCCGAAGATATTCCAAAAACTTAAGTTTCTCCGCGAAGTAGGATTAGGGTATATCGAGCTGGGACAAGCCGCTCCGACATTTTCCGGTGGTGAAGCGCAAAGAATTAAATTAGCTCATGAGCTTTCAAAAAAAGGATCAGGGAAAACGCTTTATATTTTGGACGAACCGACTACCGGTCTTCATTTTTACGATATAGACAGGCTTTTGAAAACTCTTCATGAACTTGTTGATAGGGGAAATACCGTGATTATTATAGAACACAATCTGGATGTGATAAAAAATTGCCAATATATATTGGATCTTGGGCCTGAAGGAGGGGATAAGGGGGGAAATCTAGTGTATCAAGGCGGAATTGACGGAATTTCAGGAGAAAAACTTTCGTATACCGGATATTACCTGAAAAAACACCTTCAATCAATTTCTTAAGATCTAAGCCTTCCTTTTTTTAATCATTTATAATTATTAAATGAAGAAAACGCTTCTCTGTTTCATCATGTTCCTTTTATTTCCCGGTCTAGTACGTGCTGCGGATTATAAAGCGCTGTATAAAGTCGAGTATTTTCTTACCAAGCAACAAAATTCACTGAACACCGAAGTTCATTTCGACATTTCAATTACCAATCTCAGATCCGATATATATGTAAATAAATTTTCGATCGCTTTTCCGAAATCTTTTATAGTCCATAATCTCAAGGCGTTTGACGACAGCGGTCCCGTTACTCCCCAGATTACCACATCCAATCAATCTTCCCAGATAGAACTGCAATTTACTAATCCTCAAGAAGGAAAAAACAGCACTAATACATTTAAACTAGTATTTAATCAAGAAAATCTATTCAGAATAAACGGGAAAATATGGGAAGTGATACTTCCTACAATTGAAAACAAAGGCGAGGAAACAGAATATGACGTAATTGTACATCTTCCGGCCGATACATCCAAAAAAATATCGATTTCCAAGCCTCTTCCCTCAGCGATTAACGGAAATACCATAACATGGAATAACCCTTCAACAAAAACAATATATGCGGTATTTGGAAACGAGCAGTATTATAATTTGCAGCTTGCCTATCATATCTCTAATCCAAAAATTGTTCCCGTATATACCGATATTACGTTGCCTCCCGATATGCTTCATCAAAAAATATACTACGACTCTCTTGATCCTAAGCCGCTATCCGTTCACCATGATCAGGACGGAAATCTTTTGGCTCGTTATTATTTAAATCCGCGCGAAATAAAAACAGTTACTTTTAAAGGGGTTGCAGAAATATCAGCTTCAATTCGAAACGAAGTAAAACCTTATATGAATGAGCTTTTTGACTTAGAAAAAAAATATTTACTTAAAGAAGATACGTACTGGAAACTATCAAC
>JBJKRW010000074.1:0-3800 GCA_046704445.1 Microgenomates group bacterium | reverse complement strand
CCCTCAGAGGAACTCAACCCTCTTGAGTTTAAAATATCGTTTGAGTTTGAGTCGTCGGAACAAGACGCAGAAAAAGTACTGCACGTCGTCAAATCCTTTTTACTCCAGCATACACAACGGGTAAAAGCACTCCTGTCGTTTCAGCTTCCTTTCAGTAAAAAAAGAGATCGTTATAACATAGACATACTTGCGTGCGGTAAAGATTATGCGGTTCAATATATGATAAAACAGATACGACAATATACGACCGTCAATGCGTTGGTTGCGGGCGATTCGGGGAATGACGCGGATATGCTTCTTAATACCGACGGTATTGCGGTAATCGTCGGAAACAGGAAACCGGAATTGTCCGCCCTTCTTCGCACATTACCGAAAACGGGGTTAAAAAACAAATGGGTAAATTTCACTTATAATGAATCAAGAAAGTTGTGCTTTCTTGATTCTTCGGAAAGTACGGGACCGCAATCAATTCTTCGAGCGTTAAAAACCTATTCCTCCTTGTCCAGTCTCCCGGGTGAAATTTGAGTTTTTGCGTAAAAACACATATAATTAACCATTATGGCCAAACAGACTGTCAAAAAAGCACGAAGATTAAACCGGATCTGTTTTTTGAATCCTCACGGATACGTTCAGTTTCCCCCTCCTCTGGGAAAAACCGATACCGGAGGTCAGACACTATACGAATTCGAACTGGCCAAAGCACTGGGCAAAAAAAATATTAAAGTGGATATTATTACCCGTTTGTTTGACAATTCACCCCGTGAAGAAACCGTTTTTCCCAATGTTACCATCGTCCGGATCCCCTGCGGAAAACACGAATTCATTCAAAAGGAAAAACTGTATGAGCTTATGCCCGAATGGGTGGAAAACATCATGCACTATATAGAAAAAACAAAAAAGCGCAATGATATCATCCATTCACATTACTGGGACGGAGGATATGCGGGTGTATTGCTCCAGAAAATGCTCGACATTCCTCACGTACACACTCCCCATACGCTCGGCAAAGCAAAAAAACTGGAAATGTCCGCCGAAGAAGCTCCCGTCCAGACACTCAAACCTTACTACCGCTACCACGTACGCATCGCAATCGAACAGAAAATCATCAATACCGCCGATGCGATCACCGTATTGTGCGAAACCTCCAGAATACAGATTTTGCAGCATTATATCGCCGACTTCGAAAAGCTTCACGTGATTTTTCCCGGCGTTGATACGGAACTTTTCAATCCAAAAACTAATAGTAACGACGCAAAATTCAAGTTCAATAAAAATGCCTTATTAACCGTCAGCAGACTTGTTCCCGCAAAAGGCCTTGACCGCATTATCGACGCGCTTTCCTTTATCAAAAACAAAGCGGAATTCCATTTGTATGTTGCCGGGGGAACCATTGCCCAATATCAATCAAAGGAAGAACGGGATACCGAAGAAGGCCTCAAAAGACTCGTAAAGAAACACCGGTTACGCTCCCGGGTAACCTTTCTTGGGCCTATTCCCCACGCCAAGGAACTCGCAGCATGTTATCGGAGCGCGGATATTTTCCTTTTGGGAGGCCGTTATGAACCGTTCGGATTGACTACCCTTGAGTCGATGGCCTGCGGAACGCTGCCGATCGTATCAAAGGTAGCGGGAAGTAGAGAGGTAATTATCGACGGGCTGAATGGATTTATTGCCAACACAAGCGACAGAAAAGGACTGTCTCAGCTCGTTCTCAAGCTCCTCTCCAACCAAAAACTGTGCAAAAAAGTGTCCGATAACGCGGCGTTTACCATCAAGGAACATTACGGGTGGAATAAAATTGTTGAAAAATTCATCGAACTTTACAAGTCATTATGAATATCGGTTTAATTTCCGTCAACGATAAACCAATTAACAGGTTGACTACCGGCGGCACCGAGGTATTTACGGCGCTTTTGGCTGAGGAACTTATCAAGAGAAAACACGAAGTGTTTCTTTTTGCAAGCGGTGACTCGGAAGTTAAAGGCGCCCATATGATTCCCATCGTTCAGCATTCATATGAAACCATCAAAAAAAACTTCACTGACAGCAAAAATGTCATTTCCGCCTTGCTCCGTGAACGGATTTTAACCAGTATAAACGCCAGAACCGCCTTTATCGCCAAACAGTATGAACAAAGAATTGATCTCTTCCATGATAATACCGCTTCCCCCATAATAGGCAGTGTATCCGATCTTTTCAACAAGCCTGTTGTTTCCACCATGCATCTGCCTGCAGTGGGTTTTAACTATTATATTGATATTCCTCGAAATATAACCAACCCTTCGTCCGTATACGTTGCTATTTCGGAATATCAACGCAGCCATTTTCATGGAGTAAACCACATGATATATAACGGTATTGATATTTCCCAATATCTCTTCCGCGGAGACGTCAACCAGAAACATATTGTTTGGCTTGGGAGAGTAGATCCTAATACACCTAAAGGATTAAAAGAAGCCCTTATAACAGCACAGAAACTTAATTTAGAATTGGTTTTCCTTGGATTCATAGAAAATCAGGAGTACTACGATAAAGAAATTACGCCATTATTAACCGAATCGATCAAACCCGGCATACCTATACAGAATTCGCAGGAAAAATCTGCATTTATCGGATCGGGAAAACTTATGCTTCTCCCCATATTATGGGAGGAACCGTTCGGCCTTGTGGCAATCGAAAGTCTTGCATGCGGAACACCTGTCGTCGGATTCGCCAAAGGCGCATTTCCGGAAATCTTGCAAGACGGTAAAACAGGTTTTTTAGTTAATCCCTCTGATGACGATGTGAGAGGAAATTGGATTATCAAAAAAACTGGAATAGAGGGATTGAAAGAAGCTGTTCAGCGCATATACGATCTTTCACCGAAACAATACGGATACATGAGGAGCTATTGCAGAACTTACGTAGAAAAATGTTTTTCCATCAAAACCATGGTAGATTCGTACGAAAAACTCTATAATAAACTCATATAGAATCATTTCACAAAGCACGATAATATATGCTCATGGACAATGTGCTGGATCGATACAACAGTGTATCGTACGTTCCCATCATACGCTTTAAAAAGGCTCATACGAAAGAGTTTATTTCAAGAATACATTCAGTGTTGTCGTCTCACAATTTAACCCCTGTTCACTCAATCCATAAAATTGCATCAAATCCCACTAAAGCTCTTTATTCGGACGTCGCCCAAGACACAAAACATATGCAATATTATATTAAAATAATCCCCACGGATAACTTCCTCATGCGACAAATCATAGAAAACAACGTGCTGCTATGGAGTGCATTCAAAGACCAACAATATTCATCTCTTAATAACCACGTTCCCAAACTGATTTATCACGGTCACGATTATATTGTCCATGAATATAAAACAAGTAAACCGCTTGGAATAAAGTACGATGAATCCTACCGTCTAAATCTTAAACCCGATCATCTTGGCCGTCTTATTGCTCTCCTTGAAGATATGTGGGCATTTGAAATACAAAAGATATCTCCAAAACTTGATAAACTCGGATGGAATTTTTTTTGGTTCTGGATAACCCGAGCCGAAAAAATAACAATTCATCACGCCTCCGTAAAACATAGTATTGACGGTAATATTATTAATTATATTCTTTCTCTCGCCTCCCATCCGCAAATAATCGAAACAATTAATCTTGAAGCTCACTTTCTCAGTCACGGCGATTTCAACATTACCAATTTTATTGATGCAGCAGGTTCTATCAATATAATAGATTGGGATATGGTCAACATTAGTAGTCGTTTCACTGATTTTGCACGATTATACAATAGTC
>JBJKRW010000073.1:0-27070 GCA_046704445.1 Microgenomates group bacterium | reverse complement strand
AACTCGGAAACCATATAAAGACAGATCTAAGCATTGACGATATGAAGAAATTTTGGGGAATTACGAATACCGCTTCGGAATACAAAATCTCCGCTTTTGTGATAAGTGACCAGAATTTGCTGAAAGACAGCTGGTCCAATGACGGTCAGTTTATTCTTATTCCCGACTTGGGTATGGACCGTTGGAAAGGCATTCAGCAGACCGTACAGCAGATATTCAAGGGAATCATGCCGACTGCCGCGCCGACCGCCACTCCATCCGCCGGACTAAACCAGTAAGCGATCATTCCCGCACAACTTTAAGCACTTTTTGTAAAATTTCATCGAGCTTTCCTTCGATCGTACATCCTGCGGCATTTTTGTGGCCTCCCCCTCCGAGTTTTTCCGCAAGGTTCGAGACGTCAAAGTGAGGTTTTGACCGAAAACTCACCGATAATTTTCCTTTTTCTTTCTCCAGCATCGCGATACCGAAGTCTACATCTTTGATGCTCCTGAAAAACGAATCTGCAGCGGTTTCTTTTACTCCTTCCGGCTTCCCGAATTTTTCATACTCTTCATAAGGAATTACAGACCATACGAATGATTTTTCTTTTTGTTTTTCGATTTTCATCCGCGAAAGATACACACCCAAAAGCTGGATAAATGCAAAATCATAGCTGTCAGTCATTTTCAGTACAATAAGATCGTGATCCGCTCCTTTTGAAATTAAATCTCTCGCGATCGAAAACGTTACGTCAGGATTTTTCATATATTTGAAAAACACCGTATCGCCGACGATTCCGGCATAAAGCGCCGTTGCAACATCTTTGGAGATTTTTACGTTCCATTCCTGAAACAGACGGTACACGATTTCCGCGGTTGCGCTCGCCTCGGTATCAACCAATATTCTGTTCTGAAGTCCTTTACCGTGTTCGTGCTTAAAATAATTTGTAAGGTGATGGTCTATGATAACCGTATCTAAATTATCCGGAAGACGTATCCGCTTGCTTCCGGTTACGCGATCGTAACTTGAGCTGTCGAGCACAAGAAACAGATCATAGGGACTAAAATCAAAGGTTGAAAAATCCGTTTCTTTGACTTCCGTTGCATAGTTCAAAAATCTCCAGGCCTTTGGAACACTGTTTGGACAGATATGACTCACGCGTTTTCCCATCGACTCCAACACCATACGCACTGCAGTCGAAGATCCGACCGAATCGGGATCCGGCACGGTATGGCAGTTAATAAGAACATGTTTTGCGTTTTGAATCGTCTTCAGGATTGAAGCCGACTGTGAATAATAGTTCATGATAATTCCTATTCTACACCATTCGCCACCTTTCACCTGCGAGGTGAAAGGTGGGTTGTTGGGATGCTGTGGAAAATGCCTTTTTAGGCTGTTTTGTTACATTGTTTTTATTACAATTTTGTATAATGCAAAAGTGTGAAAAAAACCAAATTAATTATTATTGCGGGTCCGCAGTCTTCCGGAAAAACAACCGCGTTTCAATTTTTAAAAAAAATCCGTCCGGATTTTTTATACATTCCCGAAACCAACATGTACTCAATTATCAGCAAATCGCATCGCGGCGCCGCCTATGTCACAAAAACAAACGAAAGAATCATTCTGAAAAACGATATCGGAATACACCGGACAATTCCCGGAAATATAGCCGCTGCAGTAATTGAGACCGGCATATTCCACCTTATATACGCGGAAGCCATTTTAGGTCTGAAACAAGCGACAAAATATTATCAACAATATTGCTCTGCGTTGAAGGAATTTAATCCTGTTATCATATTTATCGATACAAAACCCGAGGTTTCATGGAAAAGACGGAAATCAACCTACGAAAAACGTACCGCAAACATGAACAATCCTAAGGAAAGAAAAAACGCAATGAAAAAATACAAACAAACTATGTTCCGTTTCTACCCTGTTTGGATCAAATGGTACGAACGTTTTCGTTTTAAAAAATATATGATACGGAATTCGTTACAAAGCAAAAAAGTCTTCTTGGAATCCATCCAAATCATTTCTGAAGAATATTTATAGAATAACCATTATTTGATACACTGCATTCCGAAAATCGGAAAACCAAAATATCGGAACGCTTGGATCATAGGGCTTACCGGGTAATGTGCATCAATCATCTCTTGATATGAAAATTTTTCCATGTGACGAAAACCCGCCAACTGACTTACGCGTTGTATTCCCGGTGCATGATATTCGAGATCCATTACCGTAAAAATTCCTCCGGTTTTTAAAACCCGTCGAATTTCACGCAATGCCCGAAACAAATAAAGCGTTTCGTACGAAAAATCTAAAAAATCAAGCACCGCGTCCATGCGCGCATCATCGAAATGAGCGTCAGAATACGGAATACGAAAATGAAGTACATACCCTAACAGTTTTCGTATTTCAGGAGATGTCATTTCCAGGTTAGTCATCATTGTGGGTTCCTCTGTTTTACGTACCTTGGGATCCACTATGCAGAATCGTTCTCCGGGCCTCTGGACGGCCATCTCTTCAAATAAAGAAATAGCGTCTTCTGAAAAACCTCCGAGATCAAGATGAATCTTGCCGAGTTCTCCGTACATATGATTTCTTTTACCTTCTCAAGAATATTCCTTCTCTCCCTCGTCCTCCTATATCGGCATCAAAAATACGGCCGCTGCTGGGCGTATTTTTTGGCGCCAATTCAACATTGATTTGAACCCCCCCTTCGAACTGGGCTTTATTGTCTATATCTATTATCGCCGCCGTACCGTTACCGACTACGGTTAAATCCTTACATAATTGAGAGCTTCTTACTCCAACTGCATAAAATCCGTGCCCTGCATTATGAGGATCGTCAATAAATCTTTTTACCCCGTGGTAGATAACGTAGTTTATGACCTGTGCAAGAAATCCGAGCCGGACCATAACGTCTTCCAGCGGTTCGGATCCTAGATATTGAATCGCAATATCCCCAATATCCGCCGGTACAACAACACCTTTTTGAATCTCATACCGTCCTTGCAAAATCTTATTCATTTTTCCCAAACGGCCCGCATCAAAAAGCCATTTTGCTTGAATGGGAAAATATTTTAAATCCTGAGGTACCCCGATGCGCCATTGCGGAAACTCGCTCATAAGATATAAAAATTAATTAATAAACGCTCACTTTCTCATTGCCTTAATCGTATTTCCTTCGACATTTCCCCGTCCTTCTTTTAACCAATCTCCGATTTTTTTAATCATACCTTCGTGGCCGCTCACTTTATCGTGAATGAGTAACGGAACATGCAGGAAATTACACGTATCATAAAGCCGTCTAAAAGGTTCAAAATCAAGCTCTCTTCTTTCGGGAAATGACGGATTCGTCAATATTCCGAAATTGGCGGCTACCCACTCACGATTTTCAGTTCTTTGCAACAAACCGGACATGTACTGTAACCATTCATTTACTAACAAATACGCGCTTCCCGGAAAGTCTGTTTTACCGTTAATCGTTCCCGCGGTAATAACCATGTGTTTTTCCTTGGTTGAAGGAGTATATTGGCGTAAAAATCGACTCGCTTCGTCATATTCGCCCCCTGGGAACAGACAGTTGGTGTTAGGAAAAACTTCCGCCAATAATTCGGCTAATGGTCGCCCATAACTCGCACGTTCCAACAAAATAAAGTTTGTACGATTCTGATTACCCATATAAATTTTCTTTTTGTAAAGCCGAAACCAGTTCATTCGCCAGGTCAGGATTTGATCCGTATTTACTCAATATGCCGCGAATTTTTTTCACAATCCGCACGCTTAGTTGTCTCATTGAATCATCTATACATCCTCTATTCATATCCAAAGTTGCCATTATGTTGTGCAGAGAGGCCAGTTCATTAATCATAAGGCCTTTCGCCGGATCTGCCGGTTGAAGATCTGCCGTTATAAGAGGGTTGAATGAATGGAATAATTCATAATGTTTCATTTTATAAGGATCGTTCTTGTCCGTAATTGAAAGCATGTCGCCATGCACCGTCACTTGAAAATCACTTGCCTGTTGCCAGTCTTCGGGCGGAAAATCAACGGATCCGCGCGCGATTGAGTCCGAACATTGGCCTCTGATCTGATGGAGAATCCACAATGGCCAATTTGGATTTGTAACAGAATATGAATTTAACTGCATGTTTGATGGCCGAATTATTTTTGTTTCCTCATTGTTATACAGCCTCCTTAACACTGTTGTACCCCCCGCTGTATTTAATTCCCACCATTGACCTGATCCCTTTTGCGCAAGATACATATCATTCAATCCGCTATGTGACCTTCCGACAAGCCAATTTCTCCCATTGAACACAAAATCAGGCGCGTTTTTTGAACTCACTACGAGCCGTTCCGGGTAACTCGAAATCATTGTTTTGTGAGGATTACTGTACTGATCAATAACCTCGGCTACCGTATGCCAATCAAGCCAATGAAGCGAAGAGGGAAATGTTATCGCGCGTTCATCCGGGGATAATGAACTATATGATAAAACAAAATCAAGAAGCTCAAGCCCCAGCGCCAGTGTAAGACGGGGATCTAAACTCAATTCTCTAATATTTCTGTCTGAAAGTCTGAAATTTCCTTCAAATTCGGTTCCATTTGCCAAGAACTGTTTTAATGCTGTTTTCATTTCCGGAATATTAGGAATAGCTCCCCGTATATGAATATTTCCTTTTGTTTTATCAATATCGGCAGTAAAAAAATGCGATTCTGCAAATTCGTTTTCTAAACCAAAATGCACCCATGCATAAGCGCCTAAAGGAGTGATATAAGGAAGCGTAAGTTTTCGCACCGGATCTAAATCAAGATGAACCCCGGAAAAATCCAACGGAATAACGTCTTTGAGCTGATGCGCCAATCCTTCCTTTTTTGCGGATGGTGTCGCCATATATCGTCTGCCATTGTAATGAGTCTCTAATCTTCCCGCTTGACTCCAAATCTGACGTAATCTTGTCATTTTTCGGAAATACGTATATAATATGGGCCTTATATGGTATCTCTTCTTGAAAATTTAACTCCGTCCACGTATAAAGAAATATTCTCCGAATGGCTTTCCATTATCCGCAGAAGGGAATGCGGTTCGATACTTCACCTTCCCAAACGCGACCAACTCTACCGGATTCACGCATTTCTCGAAGACAAAAAAACTCATACGATTCACCATCATTACGACGAAACCCATTATATTTTGCTTGATCTTACTGCAGAAACGATCGATGACCCAAACGATCTCGCACATTTCGTGTCTTCTCACTTAGGAACAGGCCATAAAAGACCCGTATTGTTCGTGCTGGATGCGGACAAACTCATCGACGAAAAACCGTCTCTTCTTGCCTCATTGAATAATCTTTATTATACGGTTCCCGGACTTTCGATTCTTTATTTTTTCGGAAAAAACATTACCCATCCTTCGCTTTCAGCTACACTTTCAAGCTATACGACGCTGTTTCAAAACATCTCAATCTTCCCTTATCTTGAAAAAAAAGACAGTATGTATTTTATCCGGTATTTGGAGCGAAAATTGGAATTTACACTTCCTGATTCACTCGCCGAAAAAATTGCCGAGTCGTGCGGAGGCATATCCTGGCTTATTAAAGAAGCCTGCCGTTACTATGCAAAAACACAGGATCTCCAACATATTTTAAATCATGAAGAACTTACCATAAAAACCAGAATTCTTGTTGATGAACTGATGCCGGAAGAAAAAAAAGTTCTGGAAAAAATAATTAAACATACACCTGTTTTTGATTTGGAGGAACGCGTTATTCTTCAATACTTAATCCGTACCCGTACCATTCAAGAAATAAACGGCGCATATTATTTTAACGCACCAGTACTCGAACAATATGTCACAAAACAACTGTCTGAAAAAATGACTATTGAGATTCTTAACGATCGTGACATGCTTATCAACGGAATCCTCATGAATAATTATTTTTCTAAGAGAGAAAGGCGATTCTTATTTTTTCTTCTCAACAACAAAAATAAGCTGGTTTCAAGAAACGACTCGGCGGAATGTATCTGGAAGAATTCGAAAGATCCATACACGGATTGGGCTTTGGATCAATTCATCCGCAGGATCAGAAAAAAATTAATCTCTCTGGGATTCGAAAAAAATATTATTAAAACCCTTAAAAATCAAGGCTTTGTGTTCTCATAATATGGAACCCGCTCTTTTGAAGCTCGGCTTGGAAACGGAAATAAGATACAACACACGTGCCTGTACGATGAAACATTTCATCGAATATACCGCTCCTCAGACAAAAAATACGTTTTTACCGATATTGGGTGAAAAAGTCATCGACCGCTTGGCGGATTTTTGCGGAACGGATGTGAACGGTAACTTCGGGGTAGTCAGAGGAGGTTCCATGAGGAGCTTTCTTCTTGACTCATGCCTCGGCGATCACTGTGTGTCACAACTATTTGGAAACGCCGAAACCACAAATATCGGCCAGGATCCGCACGCACATAAGGTCGTAGAAAAAGTATTTGCGGAACCGAAAGATATCGATATCGCTCTTATTTATTCCGGACTGAATAAGAAAGCTTCAGCCAATAATTTTCTCGTCAATACGGTATCCGGGTGTCTGTCCCGGATGTCATTCCAGGAACTTGCGGTAGATGAATCAAAAACTCTCTTTAGACGGGGAACCTATTCCGTAGAATTGATTAAACACGACTTTGAAGGACAAAGCATGGTCAAAATGAATATATTTCAAAACGGAAAACCGGCATTGCGGTTTCATTTCTCTTTAGTGGATCAGGAGAAAAACCGTGACATCAGACTGTTTGATCTCGCGGCAGACGGTGATAAGAATGCGTTGGGATTTCTTACGCGGGGAGTAACTCGACCAGATATCCATAGCCGGACGTTTACCAACACGTTTGTGCGTTATTTTTCATTACCTCACGAAAGCTATTTTGCCGCACAAATATCCCGGGACTTTTTTCTTCCTTTTACAAATACATTTGCCCCGAACCAGAAACAATCTTTCCTGCAGGCGCTCACCCGTAACCTAAGGGAAATCAACTTCAGGACTGCATATTTTTCAGATCTTCTTCTTGCGCCAAAACCCGATAAAATGCTGCGGCTTCTTTTGGACTCGGGCCCTGAAATTGACTCTGCTTTTATGAATTTTTTTATTCTTAATTCCATGCGGTACGATCATAAGGAGTCACTCCTACAGGATGTTCGTGACTGGATTGATGAAAATTCGGATTCTGTTTTCCGTAACAGAATTTTATACGATTCCGATTTTTATTACGGCATCACGGTAAATCCCTTTATTTTTTTTCTTTTTGCGTTCAGTAGCCATTCTTTTTCCGCAACACCGCTTCGTGAAATATTTGCCAAGCCACAAAATGTTATGCAGTTTTTAGACACCGTTGCCCAATCTTTCGGTCTCTCGGTGGTAAAAGATTCATTGTTGGATCTTTCTTTTGGATATCTTAAACACGCGGCCTTTAATCCCAATGAAACCGGACCTTTTCAGCTTTTAAAATGGCTTCAATCGAACGGATATTTATCTTACGAAATTCCGCTCACCGTTTCTTCGTTTTTACATGTAGTCAACCCTTTAATGTTGGCATCCCGGTCATTTACGCCAGGAGAACAAATGCGCCCTTTTAAATCCGTCTAGGATTACATACGCTGCATGTTTCCCACAATACTCCGTCCTGTCTCCAGGCGGCCAGCGCTTTGGGAAACGGAAGTACGGAAAGAAAAAAACGCAGATCGTTCACACGTTTCAAATACCAGGCGACCCTGCCAAACAGGGTGAATTCAAGAAATTCGGCAGCTGCCCAGTGAGGTCCCGCAGGAACAATAAAATCGACAGTTTCCGGGTCGTATGATTGTAAACGGAAACCGTACAAATCCCTTACGATCTGTTCTGCAATGAATGAACCGTCATAGTTTGCGGTTTGCGCCATTCCGGAGTATTTTGTTGCCGCCCCGTCACCCGCCACAAAAACTTTCGAAAACAAGGTTTTTGTCTTCGGATGAAGCGGCCTCAGGTGGGAATCAACCAATACCAACTGTTTGTAATTGACCGGCAAACCGCTTGCCGCATATAGGTGATTACCTGTTACACCTGCGCACCAGATAACTGTTTTTGTCATCATGCGCATATCTTTCAGATATACTTCCCGTATCGTTTCTTTCATAACTCTCCTTCCCGGATATACATTGACCCCCAGCGAGCCTAACCGGTACCGAACTTTTTCCGATACTTCCTGAGGAAGTTTTGGAAGGAGTCTTTCGCTTGCCGAAACAAGATCCACACAAACAGCTGACGGATCGATAAAATGTTTTTTTGCAAGACGGCGAAGATAGACTGCAAGCTCACCGCTTATTTCTACTCCGCTCGGCCCGCCGCCGATCACCACCACGTGAATACCGGATAAAGAACCGTGATGTCTCGAATTTTGATACTCCATAAATACCTCATGGATGTGTTTTTTTAACGCAAGCGCTTCCTTAATCGATTTCATGGAATAGGAATAATCCTTCAATCCCTCTATATCAAAATAATTTGTTTCCGATCCCATCGCCAGCACGAGATAATCGTATCGATAGATTGATCCCGATTGTCCTATTGCTCTTTTTTCCTTAAACTGCAGTGAAACAATGTAATCTTCGACTATTTCCACATTTCGCTTGCTACCGAATATCTCCCTGAGAGGAACACACACTTCAAGAGGAGACCTTCCCGTCAATACCCTGTATAGTCCAGCATGATATTCAAAATGAGGAGTCGGATTTACCAGGATAATCTTCATTCCGGGAATATGCCTGTTGCTCAGATCCGATGCACATCTGACTCCGGCAAAACCCGCTCCGATCACAAGAATTTTTATTTCTTTAATCTTTGTCTGACTTTTTTGGGTCATAAAATCATTATAGAACGATTGAATATAAATATTAATCCAATTCGTCTAAATTTCTGCAAAACAAAAGTTTCCGTTTTCATCCCCTTATTATGCTTCAAACCGTCATCTGACTTAATTCCGGATCACACATTAAATTCCGACTTATAGGCATACCCTCCTTGCAAAATCGTCTATAATAGAACGATGAACAGCACGGCAGTCCTCCCCACAATAATGCTCGCGCTTTTACTGGGTCTCAGACACGGTATAGATTGGGACCATATTGCCGCAATAACCGACATCACCGGAACTGCCGGAAGCAAACGATACGGATTTATTCTCGGCCTGGTATATGCACTGGGTCACGCATTTGTAATTGTAGTATTCGGATTGGCGGCAATTTTAATCGGTGCACGTCTTCCCGTTTGGATTGATGCGGTTATGGAACGCGTTGTCGGGTTTACCTTGATTTTATTGGGAATCTGGCTCATTTATTCAATCATGCGACACGGCCATAAATTCCGTTCAAAAAGCAGATGGATGCTTCTTTTTATGCTGTTTAACAAAGTCAGCGATTCAATTCACCATAAACTCGCTCACAGACACAGGCTGCCTCACATTCATTTGCCCGAAAACTATGGAAAGCGGACCGCATTTACCGTAGGCATGATTCACGGAATCGGGGCGGAAACTCCCACACAGGTTCTCCTGTTCCTTACGGCGGCGGGAGTCGGAGGACCTGAAATAGGTTCTTTCCTGTTGTTCATGTTCGTTGCGGGATTAATCATTTCAAATACTATCATTACGGGAATCGCAACCGCAGGATTTTTGGGTGCCGAAGGAAATTCAAAAATTACAATTGCACTTGGTTTGATAACCGCAATTTTCAGTCTTGCAGTCGGAACACTTTTCCTGTTCCATCAAGCAATACTGTTGCCGGCTTTTTTCGGAGGATAATGCATGATTATTTCCTCTTCATCATAAAGATCTGTTGACTCCGATTGTTTCTTTGACAAAAAAATCAACGCCGTCCGATTCAATACGTACATACCCGCTGTTGGCAATCGCTCCGGGACGCAGAGTTTCATACGTCGCGTATCCCAAACGCACCAGGAAAGCCCTCATTGTTCCGCCATGAGTTACCACAAGAACGGTTTTTCCCGCGTATGCAACCGCAATCTCCCTGAGAAACGGGATGAATCTTCCCATAAGATCATCGTCATTTTCCGCATCGGGTATTCCGTATTGTTCAAATTGCCTTTTACTTGTAGTTCCCATATTTTCCAGAAGTTTGCGGATTTCCGGCTTCGCCGTATCCCATCTGGTTCCCTGAAACCTGCCAAAACTGCGCTCGCGTAACGCCTCTGTAGTTTGAATCGCTATATTTTTTTCCAGTGTAATAATCTCTGCGGTTTCCCGTGTGCGCACCGCATCCGAACTGAATACCGCATCGAATTTGATCTTCCGGAGTCTTCGAGCAAGGTCTCCGGCCTGGTTTTTTCCTGATTCGTTCAGACCTATATGCGAAACCTGTCCCTGTATTCTGTGTTGAACATTCCAGGAGGTTTCTCCATGACGGACAATATACAACGTACAATTCGAATCATTCATAATACATATGATAACATGTTACCGTTCTATAAGGATTTTTACCTGGAGAAGTATATTCTCTATATCCCTCAGAATGACTTGATTCAGGGTCCTCTGTGAATAACCTCGAAGTATATTGTCGTGATAAACTTGTAAAGACAGCTTTGCGCGAACAAGATTTGCTATAATCGCGGCATTATCAAGTAATTTAGTCGCTAACACATCACATTGTTCAATTTGCCGCAACTCGGAATATGCCGTTATTTCCATATTGTCCGACTTCAGCTGTTTAACCTGGTGCAGCATATTCCACCGTCTCGGAAGTAGCTTCGGTTCAACCGCAATAATAAGTTGCGGACTGTTGTTTGATAATACAATTTCGAACATAAGATATTTCCGTATTGCATTCGTTCCAATATCGTAAAGATTTAGATCGTAAACCGTCATTCCGTTTTTTCTGGCGATAAATTCCGCAATTGCCGTTCCGCCATTCTGATAATGTATGTACGGGTCGTTTTTTATAAAATCAAGCACATCTCTGGATTTTTCCACAACATACCCCGCGTTTCTAAAAATCGTTTTTAGATCTTTTTCTCTTTTATTTCCCCAAATCCAGGCGACGGCAGCTATAAAAAGACCTATAAGCAAAGCAACCAGATAGGATATACCTTGCCGCAACTGCATGATGAGTGCAAGCGGGAAAATAATTATGAATCCTAAAAATGTAATTATGCCGAAAAATACATATATTTTTTTTTCCATGCGAGTTATTTACTTGAAAGCTCCATTACCTGATCTTGCGCGCCATTATCCATATGCAGGGTGGTTTTGATCGATCCGATACCGGCGGCACTCCAGGAAACACCGCTTCCCGAATCGGCAGTCGAAAGTATTTTGCCGTTTGGTGCAGCAACATTATTAGTTCCGGTAAAAGTATAATTCAGCTTAAATGCGTCAAACGTGCCCGCGGGAACGGTAATCTGTTCTTTTCCGGTAATAGTATAGCGGTATTTCTGAATACCCGTTACTGTTGTTTGCGTACCGTCGGCCTGAGTAGTTGTTGAGGTGAATTGTGTAGTGAAAGAATACGAAGTTCCTGTTTTCCAGTCATTTTCAGCAGGAAGTTCTATTCCGGTTCTTTGCTGATGCGCTACTGTTTTTGTCATTTGATTTGATGAACCTGTGATTGTTGCCGTTGAGTCCGAACTTGTTATTGTTTTTCCTGCCGATGTACATGAGTATGTTCCGACGCTGTGATATTTTGAATTGCCTTCTATTCTGTCCTGAGTAAACACATATGAAGAATCGGTTACGTTCGATATTTTTGTAGTCAACGTACCGCTTCCGTTTGCACCACTTGTGCGGTAAACTCTGGTAAGTCCTTCTTGTGCCGGAGAATATGTAAGATTACAGAGACTGTTATTGCTTCTTTCCTGCTGTATAACCTGACCGATCTGCTCTCCTCCGTTTATGCACGAGCCGCCAACATTGTCCGGCCGACAAAGAAAGTTTTTGCCCATCTGTGCACATTGGGTTATCTTTTTTGGAAAACAGTATGGTTCGGTCAACGGTGCAACCGTATTATGACAGACACCATTAGCACAGCGAAACCCATGTTGCCGGCAGGTTTCTATTACGTCGGGACTGCAACCCTGCGTTGCCTGGGAGTCAACCGCTTGGAATAACTCCGGAATAGGAACGCAACCTGCCTGCCAATATGTACACCCTGCGTACAGTTCCTTGGGTACCAGCTGGCAAACCTTACCGTTGCCGCAGTTTGCCGGACACGAATAATTTCCTGAGGGACAGGAAGCTTGTGATTTCTGACCGATCCGGAAAATCTCCTCAAACTTGCTTATGAGTTGAGCAAAAAAGTTCTCCGCGGATTGATTGGTTGAAAATTCAGGACAATCCGGTTTTCCAAGCTTTGTACTGTATTTAAGAATCAAGCCGTCCGGGCATGTGTATGTTGTCCAACCAAAGTCGGATCCTTCATTCCAACCCTTGGGCTCACACGTACCGTAATTCCCGGTCGGAACATTATATACCGCACAGGTTTGGGATTGAGTATCACATTTCTCGCAGCTAGAAAAATCAATAGTTGATTCTGTTTTGGGAAAAAAAGGCAAAACAGACCGTATTTTCTCAACAATTGTTTCCGCAAGACTTGAAGATGAAGTACCCTTAGTAGAATTCTGCTGCGGTAATATTGTTGTTACGCAAACACTGCTGATTTTTGGACAAGAGGAGGTAACAATAAACTCACCGTCGAGTTTTTTACACTGATTAAACGCATCTACCTGGGTTATATTTTCGGGATCGGGAGCAGAAACAGAGCGGAACCCGCACCCAATGGAACTCAATGCCTGTTGTGTAGAAGCGGAGGGGCACGTACCGAAAATTTCATTCAACGGCTGAACTGACCGGTAAGACAATAGATCGGAAAGACCGGTACTACACAGTCCCGGCCAGGAAGCAAATATGAATTTTGCACCTAAAAAAGCAAACAATGCTATCGAAATGACAGCAATTATTGTTAATCTCACTGTATTATTCTGTCTTAACTTGGATAAGATGATATGTAAAATCCGGGCGTTTCCCTAGAATTTAATATTAAAACAGCGTCACATTCACATCCTGCATTCCCGTAGCTGTACCGTCATCAAATACAACCTGTTTGGCTTTCTTCGGGTTCTTTTCTTCTTCACCGGCTAGAATAACATTTACTTTCCATTCTGCCTTAATGCCCGAAGGCACAAATGGATATCCTTTCATGGTGGCCCAAAGTATTGTTCCGGGCGTGGAACCTGATGTAATAACCTTCTCTTTTGCCTGATCAAATATGGAACTTGTTGCTACGGTTGCAGTATTTTCAGGCAGTTTGCTCCACGTACTGACATTTTCTGATTGGTTTTTATCATACGTCTGGGAATTTTGCGAAAATGTTCCGTCATTTCGTATATTGACTTTCGTTTCGGGAAAATCAAAAACCTGCCTCCCTGTCGAATCGACATGAGGATTAGTCTTGCTTATAAAGGTAAATTTCCACTGTTTATACGCCGGTGTATATATTACATCCAACGTACTTAATCGTGCGGTATCTTTGTATTCCATTCCGCTTTTGTTAAGTGCAAAATTAAGCGCTTCTTCCATGGTTGAAATTTTTTGGTCGGTCGTTTTAGGTCCTGTGGGAAGGCGCTGAGGCGCAACGGTAGGAAAAATATACTGCGTGGGTGAAACCGGAATCATGTTTGAGTTTTGAGTCAAATTATTTGTTGATTGATCGGCCAAATTAATGGCCGAAGTATTTTTATGAGGCAACTTTGATTCCAGTAATAACAAAACAATAAATACGAGTATTAACAGAGGCCACCCAATCCACGCCAATATTGTCCATACGCCGCCTTTCAGTTGTGCACCCATAGGTTTTTTTGCAGTCATACTTTTGTACATCTCATACAGATAGGCAACGGATAAAGGCATAAAAACGAAGAGTAAAAATATGTAAAAAACCAGCATCGCAAAGACAATGTTCAGTTTGACAAAAAGAATGATGGAAAACACCACGACAATTAACAGGAATATCAACAAACGACCGACAATACCCCAAAAATCTCCTTTTACCAATTCCTTACTTCTCCATAACGGTTTTAATCCGCCTCTTACTTCGAACAAAAACGTAAAATTTGCAAATATTCCCCAAACAAGCCAAGGCAACAGTAAAACGTAAAAATATACCGTCAATCCCATGAAAAAAAATATGAGAAGGAAATAAAAACCACAAAAAGGCAACACAAACTTCCGGGTATCTTTGAAATTTTGCCAAACCGGAATATTGGGATCAGCCCGTGTCATCATCAGTAATCCCGCAAGACTTAACCAATGTAACGCATAAAAATATGCGAGATAGAACACTATTGCTACAATGCCGAAGAGAATAAAAAACAACGGATGACGAAATAAAGATGAGATTATGCCGAATAAAAGAAATCCGACAAAACCGCTACCCAAAACTGCAAGAATGATACCTAAACCCAAAAGTCCCGTCAGGAAATATTTAACAAAATGCGTGAAATATCGATGAAAAGCCCTAGAGAACAGTGAAGGAAGATCAAAACTAAGATCTTCCTGTTGCATCGGAGGCAAAGGATGCAAGGGAGTAAAATTTTCCATTTACTTACAATGTAAGGAATTCAGGAATATTTGTCAAATGATTTCCAATTCCGCTTATGTCTTATCGGTTTATAACAACGTATCCTAAGCCGAATGTATTTCTGTTGACAAAAGTCGGAACGTTTATGTATCATCAAGTTATTACATATTTTTATGGAATATATGTTCGCCGGAATATTTACTCTTTTTATTTTCGTTTTAATTATCATCGTTCCCCTGCTCTTAAAAACCCTTATTGTCATCGACCAATATGAACGGGGCATCGTGCTTACGTTGGGGCAATATTCCAGCACGTTGGAACCAGGACTTAACATACTGGTTCCCATTCTTCAACGAGTTATCAAAGTGGATGTCCGCATTACCACTTCGGATATTCCCCAGCAGGAGGTCATTACAAAAGACAATGTACCGGTCGGCATCAATGCGGTCGTGTATTTCCAGGTCGTCAAACCAGAAGACGCGGTCCTGAAAATCCAGGACTATACTTATGCGATCACCCAGTATGCACAGACGGCTCTTCGTGATGTTATCGGCGGAGTCGAACTCGACACATTGCTTACCGAACGGCAAAAACTGGCGGAAGAAATCAAAATGATCGTAGATCAGGAAACCTCCAATTGGGGTGTTGATGTTACCGCAATCAAAATCCAGGATATTGAAGTTCCCGCAGACATGAAACGGGTCATGGCGAAGCAGGCGGAAGCAGAACGAGAACGCCGCGCAACCATAATAAGAGCGCAAGGAGAATTAACCGCATCCGACAATTTGAATAAAGCGATGGCAATGCTTTCGCAAAGCGGAGCCATATCATTACGTACGCTTCAAACAATCGAGGCAACCACGGCCAATCCGTCCAACACGGTCATATTTGCGGTACCTATCGACGTTTTGGAAGGCTTCAAGAAACTCGCCACAATGGCGGCAAAAAAATAGGATAAGGTTTTTACACCCTTTTAATTTTAATAAATTTCCGGCATATATTCTACTGATGACATATCAATTAACCTGTCGTTTTGAAATTTAAAAGTGCATTCTTGATTTTCAAATCTATAGAAAATTTCTGTTCCGTCGCTAGACGTTAAATAAGGTTCACCCAATTGTTGAATAATTCCCTCTTTCGTCTTCCCGCTTAACCTGTTGATTGGTGTTTGACAAAATTTCTTAATTAAAGGCTCTCTTTTTGTGTGTTCCAGGATTTTTTGGTTATAAATGGCATTTGTACGCAATTCAAACTTATAGATTACAAGCGGAACGCCTATTAATAACACTATACCTGTCAGGAGTAGCATTTTCTTGCGGCGCAGCAACCCCAAAGCAGAAATTACAATACCGGAAAAGGCAATAAAAAGTTCCGGGAGAGTTCTGGGAAGGTCTAAAATGTAGCTTCCGTTGACATAATGTCAAGTTCTGTACATCATTCCTCCCCCCAGAAAACGACAGGCCTCAAAAAAATGATCCAAACCTGATTTAACTGCAAATGATAATAAAAGCAGAACGATCAGTACTAAAACAATTTTAAGAATGAATAAATGATGTATTTTTTTCATAAGCACAAAATTTTCCTAGTCCACACAAGTGTATGGTCCTAATCCATTAGGCTCCGGACTCAACATTTCTTCGGCGGCTTTCTGAATATCACCACTTCTGCTGACAAGAAAAATGACTTGTTGAGGGCGATGGTTTCGACAACCGAATGTGTTTAGACGAACAGACTGGACAAGATAATCTTCCGAAAAAGGAGCAACATAACCAACTAATTTATAATCGTTCCTAGCTAAATCCCTTTGGGTTAAAGCAATTAATGATACAGCCTTCGCCGTAGAATCAATGGGGTTTATCAGTTTTTTAAGTTCAACTGAAGATGTTATATGTAGTGGTGTTTTTACCATACCCGCGGTCTTTGTTATAAAAAAATGAACAGAACTCATTCCTCCTTCAATCCGTAATGATTCGGTTATGCCTGCCGAACATTTATAATCTTCTTCCCATCCCGAACCTATAAGCCAGGGAAGTCCATCAAGCGAATCTGTGGTTATTTTGTTCCAAGAAACCGACGTAAATTCATTCTTGACATTTTCGTTGAACCAAATGTAATTGGTATTTCTTGCTGGCAGTGTCAAATTGTTCTGATAAGAACCCTTTCTATATATATCAGCCAGCAACATGCAGTGGTAATTTTTTATAAAATTTAAGGTTTTCAAAAATAAAATTATAACGGCTAACAGAAAAAGAGCCCAGAGAATTCTGCTTCCGAAATATCGCCTTGAATGTTTTTTTAATGATTTTGTCATAGCCCATTTGGGACAAACACCCCCTTATATGTCCAACCGCCTTCGGTAATTAATTTTTGTAACGGATTTTTCAGCTCCTGGGTGTTAAAACGGTAATTGTAAACCTGGCCGTATTCCAATTTTTCCGTAAAAGCGTAGGCTGAACCAAAGCTAACTTCGGTCTGTTGTCCCATTGTCATAGACACCGAGGCGGCTAAGGAGGGAACACCCGCAGTCCAGGAAACGGAATATTTTTTATCCAGAGCTCGTACCTCAAACGATTCCGGATGAAGCTTCAGATATATGCGGAAAATTTCCTGCAAACCGGCCTTGGCAAAGATTTCATACCACTTGACATCCACAATTTTCCACTCGGCAATAAGATCAACCTTTTCTTGCGAGCCGTCAACAATTTGATATGGCGCCGTTGGCCGGTTCAAGGCTAATAGTTTTGCTTTAAGCTCCCCAACTGGAATCGTCGGCGTTCCCGCTTGAGGACGTTTTGTTCCGGTAAATAAATCAAAAATGCCCATGTTAATCCCCAAAAAACTGCAGAATTCCTCCAAATGGTGATTGTCTAATTCCGGAAATAATGGAATTTCCCATTTGTCGGTAAGCCCTCTGAAGCCAGTTATCATTAATTTTGTTATTATTCGTTAAATCCAGGGTTCTAGGATCGGTAAAATCCTGAGTTTGAGGTAAAGACCAATCTGATGATCCATTAGGAGGACATTTGGTAATTGAAGAGGTATTGATCTCTATGATCGTGTCACCATCGCACCTAATTTCCTTTGAGGTAAGTTGATCTTTAATCGCTGAACCTCTGGTAAAAAATCCATTGCTATCGTCAGGGATATAGAAAGGAACCATTAAATTGAAAACATGACATTCATGTATGTAAACACCTGAAGTGTTGCAATCAGATCCTACTGGACGATTTTGATACTGACCAAAAATGTTTATTTCTTCTCCACTTCCACTTAACTGATAGTTAGGATAGCTGTGACTTTTATACCAGTTTTCATAAAAATTGGTAATTTCTTTTGCATGAAACCCGCTTACTACCTCAAATTGCCACGTTGCTCCTGGCTCACGCGAATTTTTTCCATTGTAATATGCCTTTTGCCCCTGCTGATATGGCGGCGGTACGTCACGACTATCGGTTATAATAGGTTGAGTCGTAGTCTTTTTCTTTCCCGTTTTGCAACACATTCTTCCTGGTCCTGGTATGCCATTACTGTTGGGACCAACAAGGTTACAGGAGCCTTGGCCAGAGTCTTTGGAGTTGGTAAAGGTTGAGTCTTTGGTAAAGTCAGAGGCATCATTACAGCTGTTAGCGTTGGGAACACAGGTGCAACCATTGGCATTAATTTCTCCCAGACGGGAAAAGGTTTCTAACGATGGCTGACCAAGGTGAAGAAAGGTTTTAATTTGATTAATCCAGTTTGTTATTCTTTCCGTTAGTATCTCCAATACTGAGGTTGTTTTTTTGACACACAGGTAGTTAAACTGGGAACAGGTGGGGGTAGTAAGCAGCTCCCCGTTAGTTTGTTGGCACGAAACCAGCTGGGCAGAAAGAGAAGCTGTCTGGCCTGTTTCCGACTGGAAACCACACCCAATGTTTTTTAGGGCTATCCTGGTATCAGAGGAAGGACAGGAACCAAAGATATCTGCCAAAGGCTTAGAGGCCTGAAAAGAAATTAAATCAGAGAGACCTGAAGAACAGAGATTGGGCCAGGAGGCAAAGACGGGAGAAATTAAGGTAACTTTAAATAATAAAATTAAAATGAGTATGTAAATTGTCTTCATACCTCAAGTAACAACAGAATATTGTTGATGGTTTAACCAATCCTGTACCGCTAAGTTTATCCAACAGAGCATTAATACCTGAAACATTTCTTCAGAGTCATAACGAACAATGTTGGGGCTTACCGCAATAAACTTTTTTTTTAAAACTGTACGGAAGAGCTCAGCTCCGGTCTTATCGTAAATGACTGTCGGGGAGACCAGGAATAAACCGTGAAATTTTTTGGTCGGTTGGAATTCGTATTCATTGCCACACCGGCAGCGAAAATTTCCTCTGTCACCAATCATATTAGGGTGAATAAACTCTACTAAGTGACCGTTCTCTTGCATTGAGGAATCTTCTAGATGATCATGTATCTCGTACAAACCTTTCCTTTTAAAGTAATATTTTTTGTTGAAGTAAAACTTATGGTTATTAAACACCAATTCTGTATCTGCGCTGTAAAATAAAAGATGTGGCTTTTTCTCCTTTACTTGTTTAACGCTATCCCTAATAAATCTGGCAATCTCACAATTATCCAAGGTTAAAACGAAAGACCCGGTGTCATTATAATAATCACCCTTCCAACTAAGTGTCTTACCTAACAAACTATTTATTTCCATAGAATACTCCTATTTTTTAATTATAATATTAATTTGTGCTTTTTATTTATGCCTATAACTCACAACCTGCACCGCCAAAAAACAGACAATTAAAGAACCATATAACAAACATAGTTAACACAATGAAAAACATAATTAACGGTAAACTAATCAATGAAAACACAGAGGCAATAATTTTAGCCTTAGTCGGCCAGGTGGCTTTATGCCACATAATTAACTGAATAACTAAAAAGGAACTAACAACAGCAATCGTAGTTAATACGGAAGAAAAAGATTTGTATAGGGCATATTGCTGTTCATTATGGGCAGTAACAGTGATTGAATGAGCAAAAGGATTTTGATTAAGAACAAAAGCAATCAGTAACGGATTAGTCACAGTGCTGGAAATAATACTACCTATAAATAAGCTAAGTGGACCAACTAGCACTATAAATAAAATAATTTGTTTTTTCATAAATTTAATGCTTTTTGAATTTATTTGCTCAAATTTTGCTGCTGTTCATTCAAATTATTCAAAACCCCCTGTCTCTCGTTATAGTTAATTTGATAATCTTGTTGGGATGTGCTCTGTAAATCCCGTATTCTGTTGATGATTGCATCCTGAACTTGTTTGATTTTGTCTTTTTCAGCCTGGGATGCGGGCGTTATTTTCATGAGATATAAACCTGATTCCACGCCTTCGACATCAAGACAATGACCGTAGGTTACAAAGTTTACATTCAAACAATGCATATCCTGTACAACGCTTACCATATCTTTAAAATTTGCACTCAAAGCATCGGAAAGTTCTTTGGTGCTATTGGCCGCGTAGTATTTTCCTCCACCGAGATCGGCAAGTTGCTGAAGCTGAGATTGATCTGAACTGTTAATAGCCAAACCAATCACGTTTATGACCGGTTTAATACCCGATGCTTCAAGCTGACGAACTGCTGTAACAGGATTTGAATCGCAGGTTTCAATTCCGTCTGTCACCAGGATTATATAGTTGTTTTCATTCTCATGACCGGCAAAAATTTCATTTTGCGCCTTGCGAAGCGCATCGCCGATAGGAGTCCAACCAGTCGGTTGAAAGGAATTTATTGCCTGATTAAACTTTGTCTTGTCGACAGGACCCAGAGGATAAAGAATATCAATCCCTTTACAGGAAATTGCTTTATCGTCCGTAGAATTGGATCCGTGATTGCCATAAACCATAAGAGCAACATTCATGTTTGACTCAAGCGAATTCACATAATCGGTAAGAGCTGATTTAGCCGCAGTCATTTTTTCCTCACCTCCAAGCGACTCTGCCATGGATCCGGAAGAATCAAGAATGAGCAGAATATTTTTCTTTGAAAGTGACTGTGTGCCTGTCTCGGACTTACCGCATGCTTGTTCTTGACATTTTTCTACTGTTGGATCCCATCCCAGAGCGGTTTCAACAAAATCGGGTATCGCGTTACCGTTGGAGTCTTTATCGTATTTTGCCAAGACTGTTAAATCCGGAGTAGGAGTTAGAGGAATCATTCCTGCTCCATTCCCCTGTTTACCGGTAGTTTTGATAAAAGACTGATTGCTTGACAAAGTCGCCTGTTTGGATTTATAAGCACTAAAAACCGATCCGAAAATCAAAAATACCGATGTAAATACTATAATGTAAAGTACGATAAGATATAAAGCCGTAAATCGGATTTTCTTCTTCATCTCCCAGTCATTGCGCCGCCAGATAAGATAGAATACGATAACTCCGGGTATTCCTCCCCCACACGCAAATCCTATTGCCGCCATAATCCAGGGATTGTCGGTAAAAGAGAATGAAGATGGAAAATGAGATTCCGAAGGTGATGAAGAAAATGTAGAGATATTCGGTGTTGGTGGTGAGGAAACAAAACTGTTACCGCAATGCGTACAGAATTTTGTTCCAACGGGATTATTTGTTTGACATTTCGAGCAAATCATTGTTGAATAACAACTGTTTTCGCAATTAAATCTCCTAACCGTTGTTTATGTTTTGCTTTTAGTATAAGAATTATGCCTACCAAACCAAAAAACTGCGCGTCTGCAAATAACAGAATGTTCCGCAGTATGGCCGCTGTAATATCACATTTTGATCCATCTCTCTGGGTTACTTTTATTTTTAGAATCATTTTCCCCGGTGTGGCTCCAAAGCATGCTTCAAAACCGGCAAAATACGCGAATATGAGAAAGAAAGCAAGAAACGCAGATCCTCCGGATAAACTGAATCCGGTTGATGTGACATTACCCGTAACGACACCCACACCATACCCTATACCACCGAAAGAAAGAACGCAATCCATAATAAAAGCAACTACCCGCTTTCCCACACCTGCATATACGACAGTAGTATTTTGGGTGTCTTTGGAGATCTCAAGAGAAAGTATGGTTCCACATGAAGAACAGAATTTGTTTCCTTCTTCATTCTGCCTGCCGCATTTTGAGCAGATCATATATTTTTTTAGTATAAACAGATTTCCGATATCTGTAAAGTGTCTTGAAAACTACAGACCGGTACTCAAAAAATAATATATTGCCAAATACCGTGTGTAACATCTTCTATATAAATAGTGTTTTGATCCGGCCAATATACAGAATAATATCCGTATTCTCCTTCAGAGTCTTTTGGCAATTCCTGTTCTGTTGTGCCCTGACGTCCGTTTAGTCCAATTGTTGCCAAATAATGCTTTGCCGCTTGTTTTATAGAAATGATTAATTGTTTTCCGTCCGGAGAAAAAGAAGCACCGTCATCACAATTTAGATTAAGTTTACTCAAGTCAATTATAGCCCTAGTCTGAAGATTATATAATAGCCCATGACATTCTTCCGGGGCATTACCCTCCGGTGCATTAACCGGAACCGTGTAGTCAATAAATATCGTTTTGTTATCCGGAGACCACTGAACGGTGCTAAAACTAATAGAATAGTTTGCATTTTTATACCCGCGCAACCCGTTTTCAAAAATTGAATGCTTGGCTTTGCTGTTTAAATCCATGAGCCAAAGTGTCCAACTTTTTCCGTCATCGTTGATTGCCCCGGGATAAATAAGATATTTTCCATCTGGAGAAAACTCGACAAATAACCAACCATTGAGTGTAACCGTAGAGTCTGTGGCTAATGTTTTTTTGGATCCGGTCGCAATGTCTTCCTGAATCAAATTGCCGCCGAATAATCCATCTACGTAGACAAAGGATGCATTATCAGGATTGAATGAATATTCAAACGCAGAGCCTTCTACTATCCGTTCAGTTGATCTGTCAGATTTCATCAAGTGTAATTTTTCTTCAGCCATACCGGGTGCCGATTCTACATTTTTTGCGGAAAAATATAGAATATATTGTCCGTTCCGCGATGTTTGCGCACCAAACAACCAATATCCCGGTTCGCTTTTTTTAATTAACTGTGTTTCTCCTGTAATTACGTTAACTTTCTCTATGTTGGTTATTCTAGTTTTATACGTATCGGGTCCCGTATCTATATAAGGCCTGAGATTAATAAGATATGCGATGTTTTTTTCCGGATAAAAAGCACTGATAACTTTATCTTTCGGAAGCCTATAGTTGCTAAATAATTTCAACGAATGATTCATCGTTTTAGCCGGAGTTGGAGTAATCACTACCGTTTCTTTCGCTTTCCTTTGTGCTGTCTTATACGCAACAATCGAAATTGAAATAATCAATAAAACAACAATAAACAGAACTATTGCTCCTGTTATTTTGGACAATATGGAGAACGTATTATCTTTTAGCGGTAAGGCAAAACCACAATTACCGCAATATACCGCTCCTTCCTGGTTATGTGCGTTACATTTGGGACAAAAAAATTCCATTATATTATATATAAAAAATTCTTACACTGTTGCATCTCAGAGACATGTTTTATCCCCCGTAAAATCATGCGGTACCCGATACCATTGTGCGATCAGTGAAAAAAATCGCTTATTGGGTACGTCGAACCGCAATCCAATCTTTTTATCGGATTTAGTAATTACTGTATAAAAATACGCGCAGTTGCTCCCGTGGCTGCTTGAGTTATATACCGCGTCGGTATTGAACCTGGCTATTTCCCCGCGTTTGACCACTCTTTTGCCCGAAATAAGGCCGGAAACCGTTATTGTGTTCGGAGAAAATATAATATATGAATCAAGCGAAAGCACCAACATAAATGCGCAAAATATAAAAAATATAATCCGTATTAATCCTTGTCTTTTTTTAATTTTTTCATTTACCGGCATCATGGAAACCTGGTCTTTTCTGGATATCAATACGGCAAACAGAATAAACAGAACAAAATCAACTATAAAGAGGAGAAGAAACCAATAAATATTGTTGCCGAAAGCCAGACAGGTGCCCGGAGCGGAAAAAGAACAAATAAACCTGCCGTACCATATTCCCAGATATTCGCTTATCCGCATCCCGATAAAGATTACGGACAGAAACAAAAAAGAGATGACAAAAACAACTATCTTTTTTATTTTCCCCTGCGATTTCAAACCGTACTTCACCTGAACCGGTTCAGGTATTTCTTTAAGTGTGTAATTGACTACTGTTTTATGCAAAGCCTCTTCGGTGATCTGATTTACCTGTCTGCACTCGCCGCATTTCCATGTCCTCCGGGGAATATCTAATGCACGGTCATTTTCCGGAAAGCAGAATCCGGTCTGACATTTGGGATTCTTGCAATTAAGAAAATAAACGGGTTTTCCGCACCGTTTGCACCTTGTTACACAATCAGTTTTATTGTCAAAAATAAAAGCGGTATATCCGCAGCTGCAGTCTACCTGAATGGGAACGTCATTGAATTGTTCGGGATTTTCGGATTGAATGTTCATTTGATTTCCGCAAGAAACTGCTGTGCCAGATCTCCCGTCTGATTGGTCGAATGATAGAACTCCTTCCAGACAATTACAATATTTGCGCCGTTGAATACGGCACGTTGCACTTCACGGATCGTATCTCCTCCTGCAATGGAAATCATCACGTCGTATGAACTTAAAACCTTGTTTATCTGCACGTACGGAATCGGTTTGTCTTTATTGAAGTTGATTTCGTCCACTCCCCTATGCAGTATCACTACATCCGGCTGTTTTGCAAGTTTCCGAAGGATGGTAATAGGAAATTCCACGTTCATCATATCCAGCATGCTGTCAATCCCGTTTTTTTTGCATGAGGCAATGAATGCATTTACTGTTTCCACAGGTGCCTGTCCAAGACATATTGCTGCGGAAGCCCCAGCCTGTTTTGCAATAGATACTTCTGTATCTGCCCTATCCATAGTTTTCAAATCCGCCGCAACATACGGCAGAAAATCGGTACCGTACAGCTTTACCTGCATCCACTCATATAGATTTCGTATTGCCTGAACACCGTAAGTCTTAATAAGCGGTGTACCCGCTTCCAGAATAATCCGGTTGCTTTGAGGAAGACTTTCTATAATGTTTCGCGCCTCATGTAACGTAGAGTTAAGCGCCACCTGCAAATACCGCTGTTTACTCGATAGAATCATTTAATAGACGCAAATGAATTGTTAGTGTAACGGAACCCCCTGATTCATGAAAAGATTTGGATTGGTTGTCGATACTGAAGGATATGAATTGACTTTTACGGACGGATAAGGAGTAGGATACGCAAAGTTGTTGTTAAGCGCACCGGGATATCCGCTTGGGTTCTGAAAGGTGGAAGGATAAGACCCGCCCATAAACAAGGGCAGCAGAAGCGGAAGAAGTTCTTTTTGCGCATATTGGATTATCTGCTCGGATTCGACTACATCCGTCGGCCTTTCAACCGATACGGTACTGTTATAGTCGCTGAACGCCAGCGTTCCCACTTTGATCAATCCTGTTTTGTTTTTATTGTCGATGGTATTCAGAAACGTATCGGCCAAACCTTTTGCCGTTTCTCCCAATCCTCCCTGTGAAGACATATTCTCAGAAATACTCTGGTTCAACGCGTCCTTGGGAATCTGAGGCATTGATACGGTTACATAACTGATGTACCCGTCTCCATTAATCAACATTTCGATCAAATCGCTATCCCAATTGTTGACCGAATTCACCACCTGGATCATCGAATTAACCTGAGCTACTTTAATGTCTGCGTTTGAATTTTTAAGATCGTTTAGCAGCGCAAGCATCTTCGTTTTACTCAATCCCATGATAATCCGTTTATAACTTTTTCCTTGATAGGAATAATTATTTTCGAAGTTCTTAATAATTAACAGGTCTTTTAGGTTACTTTTTATATTTTGTATTTCTGTTGCCGAAAACATAGTCGTCGGAGTCACATTTGTTGCATCCGAAGCGGTTGTGCTTTCGGGAAAAATCAAATGTACCCATTTTGAATTGAACAATACCGGCTTGACCAATGCATATGTCTGGGTATCTTCGATTGTCGGAATAAGGGTTTTAACCTGTTGGATCAACTGATCGGCGCCCGCAAACGCAACCGAAAAATACAGATCTTTTTGGTTTAGAATAATAGAAGTACTAAGGTTGTTCTCCTGTTTGTCTTCGATATTTTTCAGGTTTACCTGAATTTTCGACAATGCATTCGGTTTTCTGTCCGCAAAGGCGGAAAGCCCTATATTATTATCCTGAGAGGTAAAATCAACTTTGAACGATGTTGCGTCCGCAGACTTCTGAAACGCGGAAACCAACACGTTGTACGGATTATTGATTACGTATTTATACAACACAAAAATTCCCGTACTTCCCGCAAGTACCAGTATGAAAATAAGTACGAACAGAATGGCAAAAAGTTTTTTTGTCTGTTTGACAGGCTTAATCGGTTGACTATGATCGATTCCGACCGGTGAATTCCCGGGGTTCGTCGGCTCAGGTTTTAAAGATGCTTCTGTTTCCGTACCCGCTGCCGAGGAAATTGATGATCGTGACGTTTCCTTGTTTTCGGTAGATGAAACCGGTTCGGGAATAGACGGAACATCCGCGGAAACCTCTTTTTGCGGTGTTGATTCCGGCAATTTTGCGCCGCACTTCATGCAAAAAATTGCGGTCAGTTCATTTTCCGCACCGCACGCGTCGCAGTTCTTTTTTTGATCCATATCTTTATACTAATGAAGCCTCTTTTTTTTGTCAACTACAGAACGGTCTTTTCCTGCAAATAAGTCTTTCATGATTTGTGGGATTTCCACATTGCCTTAAACAAACGTCCCGACGTAACATATCCCCTTTTCCCGTAATATTTCATAAGATTTTCATTGTCTGCGCTGATAAAAAGCACCGTCTCTATTCCTCCCTGCTTGCGGACCAGTTGTTCTGCTCTTTCAAGAAGTTTTGTCCCTATACCCTTACCCCTATATTCTTCTTTGACAACAAGTCGGTACAAAAAAGATACGTCTTTGCCGTGAGGATCTATAATAATGCACCCTACCGCACTGCCTTTAATGTCGGCGACCTGAATTGCGTGAGGATTGATTTTTATCATTGAGGCAAAATTCCTACGGGTCTCCCAGGTAGGACTGAACATGTGGGATTTTTTCAGTATCGAAAGAAGCTGATTGAAGTCTTTGTTTTTATAATCCCTTATCAAAACATCCATGATCTATTATACCTTTTCCGTATCCGGTCACGGATTTATTTTTATAAATAGGAATTACAATAATTGACCGCTCTTATGAAAAATGATCTCTGTTACAATGTGAAGTATGGAAAAACCCGCGTCCTCTGATCTTTTCTTGCACAAAAACATTCGTTTGTATTACTGGATGCAGTTTTTCGATAATCTGAGTTTTACTCTGCCAATCTATAT
>JBJKRW010000072.1:0-4065 GCA_046704445.1 Microgenomates group bacterium | reverse complement strand
ACAGAGAGGCCAGGTCGTTGCAAAGCCGGGCAGTATTACGCCGCATACGGAGTTTGAAGCCGAGATCTACATCCTTACAAAAGAAGAAGGCGGTCGTCATACACCATTCTTTAACGGATACCGTCCGCAATTCTAAATAAGAACCACAGACGTAACAGGTGAGATGACTCTTCCTTCCGGGGTGGAAATGGTCATGCCGGGAGACAATGTCAAAGTTTCAGCAAAATTGATTTACCCAGTTGCTATGGAGGAAGGCCTGAAATTTGCGGTTCGGGAAGGCGGACACACGGTTGGTGCAGGTGTGGTCACAAAGATCATTAAGTAAAACAGGTAAGGTTTTGATTGTTACAGAATAATTTTGCACTTTTAAATCTATGCCGAAAGGGAGAATCCGAATTAGACTGAAATCGTACGATCATAGGCTTATTGACGAAACCTGTCAAAAAATAGTCGATACGGCTATCAGAACAGGCGCTTCGATTATTGGCCCAATTCCGTTGCCCACAAAAAACGAGGTGTACGTGGTTAATAAATCCACGTTTATTGATAAAAATTCGAGAGAACATTTCGGCTTAAAGATTCATAAAAGGCTGATTGATATTGTCAATCCTACAAACCAAACCATTGATTCACTAATGCATCTCGAACTTCCTGCGGGAGTTGAGGTGGAAGTCAAGATGTGAACTGCTTGACCTTCCTTAACCCATACGATATAATAAACGTCGCATGTTATTTTTTCTTAGGAAGAATAACTTTCTTCGTTCGGGAAGAAAATAAATTGACCGGATTGGAAATATAGCCCCAATCTGGGGCTATTTTTTTTGGCATATGTCAGGATTTATATTAGGATACAAATCAAGTCAGTCTCAGGTTTTCAACGAGAACGGTGAAAGGATTCCGACCACATTCATCAGGACCTCTCCGTGTTATATGGTCGGTCTTGCGTGGGCATCCAAGCATGGATATATGTCGGTAAGGCTTGGGTTTGGTCAGTCCAAAAACATTCAAAAACCAGTCCGAGGCACATTCACAAAGGCGGGGATAAAAACCCCGCTTCGTTTTTTAAGAGAATTCCGGTTGGATCGCTTTAAGAATGTGGAGTACACCGGCGAAAAAGACTGCAAAACCGTGTCGGTTGACGGAGTTGCGCTCACAGTCGGCCAGGAACTAAAGCCTGTCCTTTTTTTCAAAAAAGGAGACAGGGTGGATGTATCGGGTGTATCAAAAGGAAAAGGATTCCAGGGAGTCGTTGCCCGTCATCATTTTGCCGGAGGTCCCAAAACTCACGGTCAATCGGATCGTGAACGTTCACCGGGCTCAATAGGTCAGACCACAACGCCGGGGAGAGTATACAAAGGAAAAAGAATGGCCGGAAGCACCGGTAATGAACGCAGAACCATCCGGAATTTGGTAGTGGTTGAGGTAAAGGAGGACGGAATTGTAGTAAAGGGGTTGGTTCCCGGAGCAGAAGAAGGATTGCTGGAAGTTGTGAGTTCCAAATAATTTTTACAATATGCCGAGAGTCAAGAAAACAACACAATCAACGAAAACAAAAAAACCGGCTTCTGCAGCCGGAGAGCAGTCTATGTCGGTTCCAGTATTTTCGCTTGAAGGGAAGGAAACAAAGAAACTCTCCGTTTCCTCATCCATATTTGGCGCTAAAGTCCATAAAAGCCTGCTTGTCCAATATATGCGGATGTATCAGACGAATCAAAGGCAAGGGAATGCTTCGGCCAAAACGAGATCCGAAGTTGCGGGTTCGACAAAAAAAATCTACAGGCAGAAGGGAACCGGCAGGGCGCGACACGGAGCAAACACCGCTCCGATTTTTGTCGGTGGCGGAGTGAGCGGAGGACCCAAACCAAAAGATTTTGAACTCAAAATGAACAAGAAACAAAAAAGGATTGCGCTTTATAGCGCATTATCGCTTCAATTAAAGGAAAACAACATTCTCGGTATTGGTCAAAGCGTAACAGGATGTACTCCAAAGACCAAGCCGTTTGTACGAATGCTCCGAAGTATGAATGTTTTTGGAAAAAGGCTTCTGATGGTATTGCCCAAAATAGAAAAAAACAATTTGATACTGGCGGCGCGAAATGTGAAAGGAACAGAATTCATTGAAGCGAAGAATATTAATCCTTATGCAATTCTGCGCGCCCAAAAGGTAATTTTTACCGAAAAAGCATTGGAATTCGTTAATACTTATTTTTTACCGCATGCAAATTAATCAGATCATTATCAGACCGGTCATGACCGAAAAAGCTACGGATTTGTCCAAAAGACAAGTTTATAGCTTTGTCGTACACAAAAAAGCCAATGCGCATCAGATACGTACCGCGTTGGAAACATTTTATAAGATCAAGATCAAACAAGTAAGGATTCTGAACAGAAAGGGAAAAAAGAAACGGGTTGGACGAAAGATGAAACCGGTCCAACTTCCGGATACAAAAATTGCCTTTATAGTAGTGCAAGAGGGAAAAATTGAGCTTTTCCCGCAGACATAAATAATACACAAATTAATTTATTACAATGAAACACGCTTATTTAACCAAAAACGTCCAACCGGAAAAAAGCCTTATCCGTATTTTAAAGAAACACTCCGGAAGGGATTCAACCGGGACAATTTCCGTAAGGCATCAGGGGGCAAGACATAAACGTTATTACAGACTGATAGATTTTAAAAGGGATAAGAGAGGGATAGAGGCGACCGTAATAAGGATAGAAAAAGATCCCAACAGAAATTCGTTTATTGCGCTGCTTGAATACAAAGACGGGGAAAAACGATATATTTTATACCCGAATACGGTAAAAACGGGAACAAAAGTTATCGCAGGAGACAATGTGGACATTAAGCCGGGAAACGCGCTTCCTTTGAAGAATATTCCGCTTGGAATCGAAGTCCACAATATCGAGCTGTATCCTGGTCAGGGTGGCCAGATGATTCGCGGTGCGGGTGGCGCGGCAGTGGTCATTGCAAAAGAAGCTCCTTATGTCCACCTGAAGCTTCCGTCAGGGGAAGTACGAAGATTTTTTGAAAATTGTTATGCGACGGTTGGACGGATAGGCAACATAGACCATAAAGAAGAAATTATCGGCAAGGCGGGAAGAAAAATCCACATGGGTATCCGGCCGACAGTACGGGGAACAGCCCAGAATCCTCGAAGTCATCCGCACGGCGGAGGAGAAGGAAGAAGCGGAGAAGGAATGCATCCGAAGACTCCGTGGGGAAAACCCGCTAGAGGCAAAAGAACCAGGAATCAGAAAAGATGGAGCAATAAATTAATCGTTCTTAAGAGAAAGTAACCACATATGGATTCGAAAACATATCTTAAAAATCTGAGGATTTCGCCGAAAAAACTGAGGTTTTATCTGGACGATATCAAAAAAAATACTCCGCAATCCGCCCTGGAGCGTCTGTATTACAGCAGGGGAAAAGCGGGAAAGGTATTCTACAAAGCGTTGAAGTCGGCAATTGCTAATGCCGTCAGTACTTTAAAAACAGAAGCTCATTTGTTACAATTTAAACTTTTGACGGTTGAAGAAGGACAGAAGCTGAAACGATACAGAGCCGGAGGCAGAGGAACTGCAAAACCGATTTTAAGAAGATACAGTCATATCAAGATTACGCTTGCTGCTGTGAATTCTGTTCCGTCAAAGCAGGATGTGCCGAAGAAAAATCTTCCGGATAACCGGAAAGAGAACAAAACCGAAGCGGTAAAAATCACAGAGGAACCGAAGACCGGAACTGTGAAAAAAACAGCACAGGTTAGGCACAAGAAAGATAAAGCTGATAGTAAGTTAAAAGAAAAGAAGTCATAATATGGGACAAAAAGTACATCCGAAAGGATTAAGGGTAGGAGTGATATATAACTGGAATTCGCGCTGGTTTTTTTCTCAAAAAAAAGCCTACCGTGAGTCCATTCTGTCCGATTCGTTCATAAGATCGGCCCTGATGAAAAAACTGGAATTCGCGTCCGTGACACAGATCGATATAGAAAGAGCCATAAACAGAATTGTGGTGATAATATACTCGGTTAAACCCCGCATGTTTATCGGAAGAGGCGG
>JBJKRW010000071.1:0-5120 GCA_046704445.1 Microgenomates group bacterium | reverse complement strand
CCCTGGGAGGTTGTGCGTGATGCCTTGTCTTTTATTTTTTCCGCACCCCATTCGGTCAAGAGTTTCTTTGCCATGGCAATATCGTCTTTGCTTTCTTCGAGGGCTTTTTTGCACAGTGAGATGGAAACGCCCGTTTCTTCACGCAAATCTTTCAGTTTTTTTACATTGACCATAGCATTAATTATACGAAAATGCCTTACTGTTTTGTGGTGACATATGCACCGACGAGTTCCTTAAGCAGATGTTGTATTGAGGTCATGGAATCGTCGTTTGCCGGAACCGGATACATAACGAGATCCGGGTTTACGTTTGTGTCTACGATTGCGATTGTAGGAATATTCATTTTTTTAGCTTCGTCTACCGCATTTTTTTCTTTTTTTATGTCGACGATCAGAATCGCATCAGGCAGACGGTTCATTTCTACGAGACCTCCGTAGAATTTGTCCAGGCGGACCATAAGTTTATTGAGCTGAGTTTGTTCGTGTTTTACGAACTTATCCCACGCGCCCGACGCTTTTTCTTCTTTCATGGTTCTCAGTTTTTTTACGTTTTTTGCTATGGTTTCGAAATTCGTCAAAAGTCCTGCGGGCCATTTCATGGTAACGTATGGAAGCCCGTGTTCCTTGCAAAGTTCCTGGGTAAAGGTGGAAACGAGGCGTTTTGTGACAACCACGAGAAGCATTTTTTGTTCGGAGGCAAGAGAAGTGATATATGTTTTTGCCTTATTGATGAGGTCAACCGTTTGAGTAAGGTCAATGATCGAAGTGCCCTGTTGGACCGTATAGATATATTTTCTTGCTCTGGGGTGGACACGGTTTGTTTTGTGGCCCAGATGGGCACCCGCCTTAAAAAGCTCTTCTATTTCCGACTGAATGATATTTGGCATAATCTCTCAATTTTAGCAACTCATCCGCTTTTTTGCAAAGGATATTTAAAAAACATAATAAATCCATAAAATATATTTTTTTATCTTGTATTTACTTGTTAGGTCAATCTGCCTTGCACCTCGCAGGTGAAAGGGGTTAGAGGGGAAGCGATTTGAGAAACTTGCGGAAATCACCGTTGATTTCCTTATGTGCGATTGCAAATTCAACTACGGTTTTCAAATATTCGAATTTGTTTCCCGTGTCATAGTATTTTCCGTCTTTAATCACCACCGCATAGACGGGAATCCCCTCTTTTTTAAGAAGATTGATTGCGTCAACCAGCCAGATTTCCCCGCCTTTTCCCGGCTTGACGTTTTTGAGGGCGCGGAAGATTTCCGGCGGAAGAATATATGCGCCGTGTGTGGCAATCTGAGACGGTGCCTCTTCGGGTTCGGGTTTTTCTACAATTCTCCTGATTTTAAACACGTTATCCTGCACGTGTTCGAGATCCGCAATTCCGTAACGTCTCAGATCTTCCTTTTTTTCGATTTTAACCCCGGAAATAACAATGCCGCCGTATTTTTCGTGGACTTTTATCATCTGCGCAAGTCTGGGCGGTTTGGAATAAATAAATTCGTCCCCCCAAAGAACCGCAAACGGTTCGTCTTCGATGACCGGTTCCGCGGTCAACACAGGAGTCCCGTTTCCGTACGGACCCTTTTGCCGAATATAGATGAAGTTTGCCATTTCTGAAATCGATTTTATTTCTTTGAGAAGGTGCTCTTTTTTTCCCTGGATAAGGTTCTGGATAAGGTCTTCGTTTGGTTCATCGAAATGATCTTCAATCGCGCGTTTGTTGGATCCGGTTATGATAATAATATTTTCAATGGCCGATGCCACCGCTTCTTCAACTACATATTGGATAACCGGCTTGTCCACGACCGGAAGCATTTCTTTAGGAAGCGCCTTTGTTTGGGGCAGAAACCGGGTCCCGAAGCCTGCGGCAGGAATGACTGCTTTTGTGACTTTTTTCATAGTGCGTTATTCGAATTTGACCGATATTTTTTGCTTTAATTGAATCTGATTGTCCACCGTCGCAGTGACTTCCGCGATTCCCTGGGTGGCGGATTGTAGGTTAAATGTTGCTTTTCCCGCCTGATCGGTAGTGGCGTTGACTTCTTTTACCGTTCCCAGCGTAGTGGTGAGTCCGACTTTTTTGTTTTGTAACGGAACATTGTTTGCGTTACGCACAAATACGTTGATTTGCACAGGTGTTGTTGCATTCGTGGTGGTTGATAACGGCCAGGCAAAAATTAGGGATGAATCCGGCGATACGATTGACTCTTCTTTCGCTTTGGTGAGTTTGGTGAGCGGTTTGTTGAATACGGTTATCGTGGTAAAAAGTCCGAAAGCGAGCATAAATACCAACATGAGCGCGATAAGTTTTTTATCCATATAGTTGTCGCTTCATAGGTATATCCTATTCCAGCCCTATGGCTGCAAGCGTATTATAGAGCATATCAAGTTGCGCGGAAAAAGTCAAATTTCGGGGAGTATGTGTTTGTCCTTGAGTATGCGTATGATTTTCCGATGGATTTCGGCCGCGGGAAGGATCCGGTTATTTTTGACGCAGTCGACGGTTATCCAGTGGCGGTATTTTTTTGAAAGAAAGAGATACATGCGTTCGGAATCCTTGCGGTGTGCGATGTTTTTTTCCGCAATATCCTGTTTTTGCCCCTTCAGATACGCGCGCGATTCCTTTTTATCCGTAAGACGCATGCTTAACTGCCAGGGAACATGAAGGTAGATCACGAGATTTTCCTTGGGCATTTTGTGCACTTTATATTCCAGCGTATAGAGCCATTTCAAAAATTCTGACTGTTCTTTTTGAGTATGAAATTTTGCGGTTTGATGGGCCATGTTTGAAGTAGCATATCTGTTTGCCACTACGATTCCTCCCTTCGAAAGAAACTCTTCCACCTCTTTTTTTACCGTGACGCGGTCCAGCGCATATGCCAATGACGCAAGATACGGAGACACTTCATCTATTTCGCCGAATTCGCCCCGCAAAAAACGGGCGACGGTTTTTCCGTGAAATGAACTGTAATATTGGGGAAAGTCTATATATTTAGAAGTAATCTTGTGCCGGGAGAGGTAATTAAGAAGCATTTTTGCTTGTGTGGTTTTTCCCGAGCCGTCTCCGCCGTCTATGACTACAAGGAATCCTTTCCGCTGTTTTTGTGAGGAACAGAAGGCAAAAAAATCCTTAAGGACAAAACGGATATTTTCGAAATTATAATATTCGAGAAAAAGATTTTCCGAAGGATTGCCCTCAATCATAGGAGAAATTTTGTCTTCCTGGTTTTTAAAAAGAAGCGCAAGCACAGGCTTGTTGTGGACGAGCGCATATACGATTTCTCCGCCTACTCCTATTGACGGTTGTGACACCTCGGCGACAATGAGGTCGGCCAGTTCGATCAGCTGTTTTTCCCGCTGAAAAATTTCCTTTGTCGGAATTTGCCGGTCTTTTTTGAGCAGCGTTTTATTGACGATCTGTTTGCCGGATATCAATGATCCGAATTGTTCAAGGAGCGTATAGATGGTTTTGTAGTTTTTGATCAGCACACCGTCGTGCGTAGTAGATGCGGTAAAATAGATATTCATACGTCGGACGTATATCAGTATATCATACGGTAAAAAGAGAGGGCGGTGGGGTTTACAGGTTTATCGTTGATCCCGAGCCAAGTTTTTCTTCCAATATGCGATCTGCCACGGACCCTTCGATCTGCGACCGGACCAGCCGTTCCATATCCCGGGCGCCGAATTTGGGGTTGTAGTTGTTTCGGATAAGCGACGTAAGATATTGATCTGTTACGATTAAATGAATTCCTTGCTGTTTGATAAGGGAATCGGCTATGCGATCGACATACCCCCGTGCGATCTGGATCACCGCGTCCAGACGGAGAGGCTGATATTGAATAATGGCGTCAAAACGGTTAAGGAACTCCGGGGTATACAGCTTGCGGGAAATGAGATATTCTATGAGGTCTTCGGAAGTTTGAGGTTTTGACTGTTCATACAGGAAATCGGATCCCGCATTTGAAGTTGCAATGACCAGCAGATTCCGGCAGTCTACCTTTTCTCCCCTTCCGTCGGTAATGTAGCCTTCATCCAGGAGCGTGAGAAAAATATTAAGAAGGTTTTTGTGTGCTTTTTCCAATTCATCCAAAAGCAGAACTCCGTAGGGAGTATTGCGTATTGCTTGTGTTAACAGACCCGGATGATCGTTTTCCTGAGAACCTATAAGTCTTGGAATGTCGTCGGTTTGCTGATATTCAGACATATCAAAACGGAGCAGTTTTTTTTCCGAACTGAAAAACACTTCGGTGATGATCTTTGCCGTAAGTGTTTTACCTACGCCTGTCGGACCCAAAAACAGAAAAGTTCCCAGCGGTTTTGTCCTTTTTTCGTTCAGGATGAAGCCCCTGCGGATTGCAGAAGAAACCGCATGGATTGCCTGCTCCTGTGCAATTACCTTGAGCCGTAATTCTTTTTCCAGCGTCAAGAGTTTTGATTTCATGGACTCGGACACGATGGTAGGTATTTGAGTATGTTCGCTGAGAACCGTAGTAATCGTTTCGGGAGAAACCGAGGTCTGTTTATGAATTTGGGCATATGCACAGGCTGAATCAAGAAGTTTGACGGCTTTTTCGGGAAACGGGATATCGGTCATATATCGCTCGCTTTTATCGATTGCCGTTACTATTGTTTCGTAGGGAAGGGTGACACGGTATTTTTTTTCGAACAATGTGAAATTATGAAGTAGCAGCTGTTCGGCTTCGAATGATGAAATTTCCGCAACATCCACTTTTGTAAAGATTCTACGGATTTTTTCGTTCGGAAATATGTATTTTTGATAAGTGAACGGAGTTGTAATTCCGATGATTTGAAGCTTGTCGGTTTTTGCGTACTTTTCGATGGGCAGTGTAAGATCGATGGTATCTTTGGAAACGTATCTGTGCAAGTCGTCGATAAAAAGAATGATATTCTTGGCGGCCGCAGCCTCTTCCAGAAAATTCTCAAACAGTTCTTCGCGCTGGATTGTGTCGGTCGAACGGGAAAGAATTTTTTCGATATCGATCTTCAGAATTCTTTTATAGGCGATGATGGTGGTACTTTGTCCCTGAAATATCCTTTGTGACATTGCGTCGACGATGGTGTGTTTTCCTATCCCCTCTTCCCCGCAGATGACGA
>JBJKRW010000070.1:0-2956 GCA_046704445.1 Microgenomates group bacterium | reverse complement strand
GCACAGGGTTCTACAGACGCAATAAACTAAGATAAAGTGATGAATAAATGCTTCCTAATTTTTCCGAATCGGGAACACGAATTTATACTCCAAGCGCTTTGTTCACGACCGAGGACATCTGTCCCCAAGGATACGCACCGTTAAAGGGAGTCGTATTAATGATAAAGTACGGGGTTCCCTGGTAACCGAGCGATTGACTGACCTGTTCGTCTCTTTTAAGAGTTTGTGCATATTTGCCGCTCGTAAGACATTGTGACATATAATTGGAATCGATTACTCCTGACAAGAAATCAACCATTACCGGAATTTTCGTTTTGTCATTTGCGACCTGATTATTTATGACATCATAACCCGCGTTTGACATGAGTTTATTTTCAACTTCCCAAAACTTTCCCTTGTCGTACGCGCAATAAAGAGCCTGTGCGGCAATTTCCCCGTTTCCGTGACCGGGACTGTACAGAAATACCATAGAAGCTTTTCCCTGGTCTACAAGTTTTTTCATTTCGGGAACCGGAGCTACATATGAACCGCCGTCCGACGCATATTGAAATTGCGGGCTTATGGATTTGCTTGTTTCCGGGTCTTCACCGGCGGCTACATGGCAATAAGGGCAGCTTGGATCCGTAACTTCGACAAATAATAGTTTTTTGTCGGTGTTTCCAAAATACATAAATCCTTTTTTAAACAAGGCCTTGATATTGTCCATTGTAATTTTCGGCGCCGATGGTTGCTGTGCGGTTGGCTGCGAAGGGGCGTTTTTCACCGCTTCTTCGAGTTTGTTTACCTTGATCAAAAGATATGCGGAAAAGAGGATGACGATTACGAGTAAAAGCAGCACGATAGTATTTGGATTTTTTACCGGGTTCAATTTTTCGACAACCGGACTCATTTGCGAAAGAGGCAGCGGTTTTGTTTTTACCGAGCTTTTAGTTTTTTTCATATCTAAAAACTATAAATGAATTCATGCAGGTAGTCAAGGACGAATAAGATTATCTTGCTACAGTGCCGTTTTTAATTTTTTTGGGCAGATTGAAAAGTATCGGCTGTTCATCCGTATCCGCAACAATGACCATACCGTTTGAATCAAGCCCCATCATTGGTTTCGGTTCGAGATTGGCCAAAAATACATATTTTTTGCCTACGAGCTGGTCGGGGGAATACCATTTGGCAATGCCCGAAAGAATAGTGGTTTGACCGTATTCCTCGCCGAGATCCACGGTCAATTTAATCAGGTTCCTGGAGTTCTCAAGCTTTTCGGCTTTAATAACTTCGCCGACTCTCAAGTCCAATTTGTCAAAATCGGCATAGGTAACGATAGGTTTTCTCATATTGTGATACAATTATATCATGCCTAAGCTTGTTCAGTTTACCTCAACCGACAATCTTTTACTTCCCGGACTTTTGTATCAACCGATAAATAAAACCGGCAAAGCCGCAATTTTTCTTCACGGAAACGGAAACTCCTCGGTATTTTACTCGGTACTCAGGACAAACGAAATTGGGATGACATTAAATAAAAAAGGCATTGCATATTTTCCCTTTAATAACAGGGGGGCGCTCTATTATCATTCGCTGGACAAATTCGGGAATCGGAAGAAAACCGAAGTAAAATCCGGCACGGCGTTTGAGCTTATTAAAGAATGTATATACGATATAGACGGAGCCGTATCTTTTTTGAAACAAAAAGGATACCATACTTTTTATCTTGTCGGTCATTCCACCGGTGCGAACAAAATAGTCTTGTACCAGTATTTGAAGCCAAAAAATCCTTTTTCAAAATTCGTGCTTCTTGGGGGAGGGGATGATACCGGGTTGTATTTAAAAGATATGGGAAAAGTCTTATTCGGTAAAATCCTCTCGGTTTGCAAAAAGAAAATTCAAGAGGGGAAAGGGAAAGAGTTTGTCAATGAATACAAAGGCGCCGGACTCATTTCGTACCAATCGTTGTATGATACGATTAATCCGGACGGTGATTATAACATGTTTCCTTTCAACGAATATTTCCACAATCATCGAATTGCTTCCAAAAAGCTTTTTCGCGAATACAGACACATCAACAAACCCACGTTGGTTATATACGGCGGTAAAGACGAATACTGTTATGGCCGGGTAGCGGACTGTTCGGATGTACTAAGAAAAGAATGCAGCCGTCCGGATCTGTTCGATTTTCACATCATAGAAAATTCGGATCACGGTTTTCACGGAAAAGAAAACGAATTGGCTAAAATACTTGCGGATTGGCTTGTCTCTTAGCCACTTATTGCACCTGCGAGGTGTATGGGGCGAAACTGTTATTTTGCGTAGATCCGATAGATGTTGCTTCCGATCTTTTCGGTCTTATACAGTTCGAGTTTCCCTATCTCTCTCGTATTATTGACATGAGGTCCTCCGCAGAACTCTTTTGAGTAGGCGTGTTCCAGCGAATCGCCTATATAGTATATCTTGACGGTTTCCGGATATTTTTCCCTGAAAAACGAACGCGCGCCTATTGTCAGGGCCTGATTTTTTGGCATCATCTTATATGAAACAGGAAGAGACTCTTTGATTTTTTTGTTGACAATTTCCTGTACGCGCCTCATATCCTGTTCTTCCGGTTTTTGTAGAGAGTAAAAGTCAAACCTTAACCGGTCCGTCGTAATGTTTGATCCCTCCTGCCGTACGTCGCCGAGTACGTCGCACAACGCCTGATGGATAAGATGCGTTGCAGTATGATACTTGATAGTTTGTTCACTGTGATCCGCCAGGCCGCCTTTAAATTTTCCGGCAGATGCGGATCGTGAAAGACTTTTGTGCTTTTCAAATTCCGCGTAGAATTTTGATCTGTCAATTTTTTGTCCTTGTTCCTTGAATATCTCCTCGGTAATTTCAAGAGGAAATCCGAACGACTGGTAGAGATTAAACGCGGTTTGTGCGTCAATTTCGCGGATCTTTGAGATTTCACGCAAACCGTTATCCA
>JBJKRW010000069.1:0-14340 GCA_046704445.1 Microgenomates group bacterium | reverse complement strand
TTCTTGGCGGTTTTCATATGCCTGCATTTGTCACCTCTCTTGCCAATTTTGACGGAGTTCATTACCTGCTCATGGCAAAAGAAGGATATATGCAGTATGAACAGGCTTACTTTCCTCTATATCCCTTACTCATTCATGTTACTTCTCCTCTGTTTTTCCGCAATGAATTACTTACCGCCCTTATTATTTCCAACATATCGTTTGTGTTTGGTCTATGGATTCTTTCCCGTATGTTTACGAGGCCGCAATCGTTTTGGATTATTCTGTTTCTGTTGGCATTTCCTACCTCTTTTTTTTTCGGCGCCGTGTATACCGAAGGATTATTTTTTCTGCTTGCCCTGTTGACGCTTTGGGGGCTTCGGAAACAAAATCATATCCTGGTCGCTGTCGCATCATTCCTTGCGGCAACCACGAGGCTTATCGGAGCGTTTTTAATCGTTCCCATTGCTACATATATTCTGGCGCGGAAACTTCATGAAAAAAAAACGGCCCGGGAAAAACACAGGCTTCTTATGTCCCCCGTTGAGGTCTTGTCGGTACTTTCACCGCTCCTGGGGCTCGACGCGTATATGATTTATCTGTGGTATACGGTCAAGGATCCTTTATTTTTTTTCCATGCGCAACCGATTTTCGGAGCACATAGATCGACCAGCCTTATCTTTCTTCCGCAGGTGTATTTCAGGTATATAAAAATATTCCTGACCGCCAGCTGGGATTTCAGGTATTTCGTATCCGTGGCCGAATTTGTAATATTCACTCTTGTATTCGCTGTTCTTCTTATTGATCTTTATCGCTCTATAAAACACACGGCAAAAAAATCAAAAGATTTTGTCCTATACATAGGATTGGGTATTTTTTCCCTCCTGAACATCCTGCTCCCCACGCTGACCGGAACTTTTTCTTCAATACCCAGATATGCGCTTCTTTCTTTATCCGCATTCATTTTCCTTGGAAAAATCCGAAACGCGCGAATCAAAATACTCTTTCTCGTAGTATTATATGTCATACATATCTGTCTTCTTGGCTTTTTCGGCCAGGGATACTTTATCGGTTAAAAACTTTATAAACTTTTTAACTGAAACGTGAACAAGCTTCCGATATTTTCCAGAGGCAGGATAGGCAACATTAATTTTGCAAAAGACGAGGGATATTTTTCCCGGTGGTACTTCTTTTTGTTTGTGTTTCTGATCATCATAGGGTTTATTGTCCTTTCCCTCAGATTGTTTCAGCTTACCGTAGTCAAAGGCGAATATTACCGCATGCTGTCCGACGACAACAGAATCAGGGAAATTCCCATTGAAGCAAAACGGGGAACGATCCTGGACAGAAAAGGATTTGTTTTGGCGGAAAGCACCCAACCTCCCGTTGCCGGAGGCCTGGAGCAGACCATATCAAAAAGAGTATATCAAAGCCCCGAAATTATTGCCCCGGTCGTGGGATACCGGCAGATTGCCGACCCGCAAGACATCGCAAACGACCCGTGCAAAAATAAACTTATTCCGAACGAAAAGGTGGGAAAAAAAGGAGTCGAGCGGCTCTACGACTGCGAACTGAGAGGGGTTGAAGGAAAAAAACTCGTAGAGGTAGACGCTCAGGGAAAATATCTCAGAACCCTGGCTATCGTTCCCCCGCAATCGGGAAAAACCATTCAACTTGCACTCGATCTTGCCCTTCAACAAAAAGCATATGATCTTATAAAGGGAAAAAAAGCTGCGGTCGTAGCCATGATTCCGCAGACCGGCGAAGTAACCGTTCTTGCGTCAACCCCTTCATACAATCCTCAGGCTTTTGAAAACCAGGATAACGAACTTATCAGGAAATACCTGGCCGATCCGCAACGGCCTTTGTTCAACCGCACAACGGAAGGAACATATCCGCCCGGCTCCATTTTCAAATTGGTGCTCGCTGCCGGAGCCTTGCAGACAAACACAATAGATGAAAAATATGAAGTTGAAGACAAAGGAATCTTACACGCCGGACCCTTGACTTTCGGAAACTGGTACTATCTTCAGTACGGAAAAACCGAAGGCATGGTGAATATCGTAAAAGCCATCCAGCGTTCAAACGATATCTTTTTTTATACCATCGGAAACCTGCTCGGACCGGATAAAATCAAACAATGGGCAGATATCCTCGGATACGAAAAACCGACGGGCATAGGATTTGAGGAAGCCAGCGGACTTATCCCTTCACCATTCTGGAAACAGGAAACTCTCCACGACCGCTGGTATACGGGCGACACGTACAATATGTCCATCGGCCAGGGATATACCTTGGTTACTCCCCTGCAGGTCAATCAAGTAACGGCGGCCATAGCCAACAACGGAACCCTGTGTACACCTCAGCTTTTAAAAAATGCAAAACCTGATTGTAAGAAGCTTCCCATTTCCGACAAAAATATCGCACTTATCCAGGAAGGTATGCAAAAAGCATGCACGACCGGCGGTACAGGATGGCCTTTTTTCGATTTCAAAATTGCATATAAACAGGAGCCCACACCCACGCTCCTCCCTGGAGAAAAAACAAGCACCGAAAGTGCAAAAATAACCTATACCCCCATACAAATTTCGTGCAAAACAGGTACCGCGGAATCAACCAATAAAACAAGCGACAATCCTCATGCATGGATTACTGGTTACGCACCTTCCCAAAATCCTCAAATTGCGATTACCGTACTCATTGAAAACGGCGGTCAGGGTTCGGACGTCGCCGGACCGATTGCCCGGGACCTCCTTACATCATACTTTGAACGGAGCGACTGATTCCTCTAAAACTAGGACAGACCTTTTTAGGTCTGTCCTCATTGAAGGTTGGAGTTGACAAAAGCAACAATAAGGCCCTACAATCTAATTGTGGATATAGTAAATAATATATGTTCCACAACGCTTCATTTTAACTGTTTTAATAAATTTTATTCAGCAGAATCGGGTAAATTTAAGTCGTCTTACAGACAATTTATCCGTAAAATCACTATAGATAATACTATAGACTTGAATATACGGCATATTCGATATATAATATTGCTATAGGTTATGAATGCTCAACGATCTGAACAAATAGGGTCCGGAGCACCTTTTCTTAGGTTTCAGGAACTTGAGCCTGAACTAAGAAGAAGGCTTCCGTCTTCTGTTGCAAAACGACGCCTGCAAATTTGTCGACCAAGCGACCTGGTCATGCAAACTACATACGCAATGGCGGGGCTCTTACAACAGGATGATCCTCGGCAACAAAAAGGAAACGACGTTCCCTTCTTTCTCGTGCAAGATACGAAAAAATTCCAGGTAGATTCTTCTGCTCGCTTTATTGACCCAAAGCTTTTGATGCAAGCTTTACAATACAATGCTCCGTTATTTGATAGATATACGGATCTTATGGCGCGGTTTGTAACGGCTAATCCTGCAGAACAGCTTAAACTCTCAGAACAGCTCTTTGAACTATATCAACAGGCGGGAATGGGTTTGTTTATCTCCACCGGGAAAGATTCTGCAAGTCTTCTACGCCCCATTGCCGGCCCGGATCTTCGACTGGTAGACGTTACCTATCCGGAGTTTACTCAACCGTCCAGATCTCCCGATCTAAAAACCCTAGCCAGACGCCATCGATGGGAAAGGGCTGCAGTAATTGTCGCAGACGTAGCTTTGGTTGCAATGGCGCTTTTGGGATGCGCGCCTCCCCCCTCGTCTCAAGCCGCTCCTTTAGTTCCCACCGTAGCGCCTCCGCCTCCTACAGGAGCGCCCATTGCCACCCTTGCTCCTCCTCCTCCTCCCTCACCGACTCTTGCAGCAACCATGCCGATTACCACTGAAATTGGGGTCTCCAATCCTCCAACTCTAACTAAAGAGCTTCTTACCACCATCGACGGAATTGGAGGAGAATCCGGAATAACCAATGATTCTGCACGATTATATAACGTAAGTCAGACTTTTGCCGACAGAACCGCTACTCATTACACTTCGGCGTTCATGGCAAGCGGCGCGTATATGGTTGATCAACAAACCAGTCCTACCACAATGGCTGACGGCGTAAAAAGCGCGTTTTCCTTCAATAGTGACCTTGCCGGTATTAATGCGCTGAAAGTTACCCTTCCTCCAGACGCTTTTAACCAAAGCAATGCGCTGGGAAACGGAGGATTTCCGATCCACACGGTCATCGAAGCGTCCAATACCTACACATTAACCGACACCATTCCCCCTGAAGCCGCAATCTATGTTCAAGCACAAATCGGAGACTATTTTCTAATTTCCCACACCAAAGCGGGTCATCCCGACCAGTTGGCAATGACATTGGTTTCTCGCAATACGATAACCCAACTATTAAATATTTCGGGACAGGGGAAATTCGGATTTGATCCGTCCAAAGACGCCTTTTTCCTTCAAAACGGCGAGTATAAGCTGTTTGTGGAGGTTCCGAAACTGGTTGATCCCAATGCCTTAGATCAACTTTCCCGGGATCTTGCAGCTCTCCAGTCCCCCGCAATATCCGTATCTCCCACTCCTCCGGCTACCCCTACGGTGGAGAAACCGACGGCGGTTCCAACCTTAACCCCCGAAGAACTACAACAAAAGGCTCATCAGATTTCAATTGATATGACAACCGGACAGTGGGCGTCGATTCCGCAAAACGTCGACGCGGGAAGAAGAGAAATAATACGTGCGGGAATTGAAAAAGCACTCATCGTATACCCGTATGGAATTACAGGAGAACAACTTAATCAATTCGTTTTAAAACAAACGGGAAAAGATTTTAGAAAATATATTAATGATACATATGGGAAGTATGGAATTGATTATGATGAGGTAATTAAAGCGCTTAGTGTAAACAAGCCCGAAGATCTTTTCGCTGGTTTAACTATCGACCCCAACTTTTCTTATGGCCCCTCCGCATCATGGTCACTAGAGAAGGAAACTATATTTCTTGCGCCTGGTGACTTAAACGGTAGCAATTACCCTCTATTTATCAGCCTATTAAAAGAAGCTATTGCAAATAAAGCATCTGATTATGCTACTTCAGTCCGCTGGGAAAGAATCAATGCTGCGCAAGCTGCAGGCAAACCGATTCCTTCTATGTCTAAATTGATTGGTGGCTATACACAAGTATCCTTTGGCGAATCGATTTCGTTTGCAATAGAGGCTGTTGCTGATCCCGATGACAGCGGTACATTTTTAGACTATGCTTTTTCAGGAGGCTATCATCTCTCTACTAAATAGGTTAACAAGTCTCTCTTGATTTTTTCTCGTTTCTTCTTCATAATGATAAAGGATGAAAAAAACCTGGATTATTGTTTTAACTGTCCTTGGAACAATCATAATTACTGAAATTCTTTATTCAATGATGTCGTCTGCTGGTAAAAAACAGGGCAAGAACACACTAAATCCTTCTGTTTCTCCACAATTGACGCCCGAACACATGATCCCCACTCCTGTAACCTCCATGATGGACATCGCAATTATTTATCAGCAAAAAAATGATTCAACCGACCGATCGGTATTCTACATCTACAAAAACAGGAATAGAAAAGACAAAGGTTTTGAAGGTATTGGATTATACGGATTTTCGCAGATGCCATTCATGATAGGGCAGCTGGAAAAAAAAGAACAGATACAAGGCACCAATGACTGGTATTTTTATCTCAAGGATCCCACTAATAATACCGAGGTCGGCAAGCTACGCATCCTTTTGACTCCTTCCGTATATTATCCCCTACCCGACAAAGTGACTCTTATGGCAACGGAAAACATTAACAAACCCGGCATCGTGGAACGCAAAAATGAAGATAAATCAAAATCAGGAGTCACTCTGGCGGATCTTAATTCCTTTGTTCCGAATCAAGACGCGGTAGTTGCACTTATATTAAATAATTCAAAAGGAGAAATGATTAAAGATGCACAGGGAGCATATATTGTGCAGATATTATCCAATAGAAGATTGCAGTAATGAAACATCTTTTCAAATATTTATTTTGTCTTCTTCTTATATCGTTTATTGTTTTTTTTGTCACTTCATCAATCAGTAATCCTGCAAATGCCGCGTGTCCATGCGACGGAGGATATAGTTGCGGATGCTGTGCCACAGGGAACTGCGGGAGTTTTTCTGGAGGTCAACCCCCCCCATCAACTTGTCCTGATCCGGGAACATGCAAGGCTACTCAATCCTGGGACACTTGGTCTTGCAGTTGTCAAAATAATGCGGCCGCTCAATGTAATGGAGGAAACGCCACATGTGATCTGAGTTCTTGCGGCGGATGTCCACACTATAACAACTGTAGTCAATTTAATTCCGATCCTGACAACTGCTTACACGGTCATGTGGGAGGATGCAGTTATGATTATGTAACTGGCAAATGCCAAGGTCAGTACTGTTCGGGCGACTGCTCCTCAAATAACAATCAGGTTGATTGCTGGAACTACGGATGCACATGGTTTCCTGCCACCGGAAATAACGGTACTTGTTCGGGCGCGTGCAACAATGGCTCATGCACCAGCCAATGCGGATGTTCTATTACCTGTGTTTCTCCCTGTACTATTCAGGGTTACAAGGTGTTGATGCCCGGAAACCAGAACGTTTCGCCGCCGGGAAACGCAACTATTACCCTAGACAACAACGCCGCAACCAATACTACGGCAAATCCCTATTCTTTTTCAGGAATCTCACCCTATTCTCATACCGTAACCGCAAGCGTACCCAACGGATATTACCTGGATGGCTATACACTATGTTTCAACTCAACCGGTTGTCACAATGCCACGCCGACACCCGCAGTAAATAACTCGGTAACCCTGGATTGTCCCACCGCAGGATACGCTGATTTATGGTGGCATTATGAACCTTTGCCCACCCCTTACCCTACCGCGGCAATTACCGGAACTCTTGAACAGGACTCCCAAGCCGCATGTTATCCGACCGGAGGAGGTAATACGTTTGATAAACCTTCTATTGCAATATCTACGGCCGATCCATGCATCACTCCCGTATGTTCACCCAAACCAAACGCGGATGGAACACTTGCAACAGGTTATCAGTGTCTGGTAAATTTTGACAACAGAGGATGTTTCAATACCGGACAAATGCCACCCACCTCAACCACGTTTACTTTAAACGCAAACTTAACCGACTACGGAACGGGCTCATGGAGAGATCCGGCAGGAGCAGGTTACAGCTGCCAACCGGCAACATCAACCATGGTTGTAGGAATAGGAGATGCAAAAACCAAGGATATTTCCTTCCCCTTTTCCGGAACAGAATGGTTTAAAATCAAAGACGCTTCATTCATCACTTCATCCACTTCCCACGTGGTTGTACCGGCCATTGTCAATAAATACTCTACAGGCGACACGGACGACAGTGCCTCTCAAAAAACATTCATTATGACAACCACACAGCCGTCCGGCGATGAAGCGGGAACGACTTTGGGGCTCACGGTCAATCCAAGTACCAGTTACTCCGATCCGCACAATTGGAGCGTGAACACCTACACCAGAACGGTAGGCTATAACGTGGCAAAATACATCGATTATGCAAAATCACGAAAATCCTACACGCCCATCACACAGTCCAACCTTTCGGAAATTACCGCAGACGGCATTTACATCTGGACCGGAACCAACCCCTTGGTTATCGACAATACCAATGTCGGACAATTAAACAGCCACAATATTGTTCTTGTTGACAACGGAGAAATTCAGATTAATGTAGATCAACTGAATCCGTCAAAAGACCTTGCGATCATTGCCGATACGATTACGTTTAGCGCCACCACCCAACAGGCGACAGGAATCTTTGTTGCCAACAACGTGAATACGGGAACCGCCGCAAATCAGGGTCTGAAGATTATCGGAAATCTTTCCGCACTTACTTCGTTCAATAATCAAAGAGCATGGAGCGACACCTCAAAACCTGCTATATTTGTAGTATTCAAAACCGAACCCTATATGACTTTATTACCCTATTTATCCATATCCAAATATGACTGGCAGCAATTACAATAAAGGTAAGGGGAGCAGTCCTCAATCGGGACAGATCCTGCTTGTCATCGTCATGCTTCTGGCTACGGCATTGACGATTGTGTTGGCGGTGTCATTCCGTTCAACCACCGAAACCCAGGTAACCAAGCTTGAGGAAGACAACCAGCGGGCATTGGCTGCGGCTGAATCTGCCATAGATAAAGCCCTTCAAAGCAAGCAGGGCACCGTACTTATCGGAAACGGAAAAGACGTTAATCTGCAGGACTTTTCGGGGAGCGCTTCTTTTGATACCACAACCACTACCAGCTTTACCACTCCTCTTTTGCAAAAGGACGAAGAATACACTTTCTATACCAGTACGCCGGGAGGAAGTCCTCCGGGAAATCCCGACTTCACCACGCTTACCGCCTCCTATCCCAATAACTTGACCGTCTGCTTCGGATCACAAAATCTTCCTCCTGCTCTGGAACTTACGGTAGTCAAGGGAAGTAAAGCAAGCGGATATGATCTGGTGCGCTATGCGGTCAATCCGGTTGATTCGGGAGGAACTCCGGTTACCATTATCCAGAATGCTCCCTCTGCCTCCTCCGCCACCAACTGTCCCGCAGAATACACCAGCGAATATACTCTGTCCGTTCCTGCAGACGGAATCCTTGTTATTGCCCGGGTCATTACCAACGACTCCACCTCAACCAAGATTACCTTCAAAGGTCCCACCAACCTTCCTCCACAAGGAAAAACCATTGTCTCAAGTGCAACCGCCAATTCGGGAGCAAGTAAAACCGTACAATTGTTTCAATCTTATCCTCAGATTCCCTCGGAGTTTTTTGTGACGGCGTTCTGAAAAGGTCTGTCCTATTTATACGCCGTCAAGAAGCTCCGACAATCTCACCTTAAGTGTTTTGCAGATTTTGTTTAATATTTTTACGCTGGGATTTGCTTTTCCCTCTTCGATTCTTGCCAAATATGTTCTGTCGACATCGGAAAGAAGCGCCAATTGTTCCTGAGAAATTTTGTATTTGTTTCTGACCGAAATGATTCTCTCGCCCAAACGCTGGTAAAAAAAATTTCCCCGCATATAGGGCGAGAATAAAGTACAAACCACCCCTGATCCACGGACTATATGCTATTGAGCAATTGACGTGCACGGTTATAACGGCCTGAAGAATGTGATATATATGATTACTGTTTCGAGGCTCAAACAAAAATCAACTTTCTCGCATGAAGATAGATTGACGAAAAAACAGAGTTTATTTCCTGATCAGAATTTTTCGAAAAAAACCTGTTCTTTCGGAATCTGTTTTTCCGCAAGAAACACACGTAATGATTCAACCACCTGGCGCGAACCGCACAAATAATAGTCAAATTCCGAAGCTCTCCTATGGTTGTTTTGCATGTATTGTTCGAAGCCTACAGTTATCCTTCCCAACGCATAATGCGACCGATCCTGCTCATTTACCGCATCGAGCGACTGTTCGCGGGACACACAGATCGTATAGGAAAAACCCGGTAATCGTATTGTAAAACCTTTCAACTTTTCAGCCAAATAAACATCCTTGAGGGTCGGAAGTCCCCAAAAAAGCAAAGCGGAAGAACCGGCTAATCCGGTTTCCGTACCCAACATTGACAATACGGGGGCAATTCCCGTTCCCGTAATCAAAAATATTTTTTCCCGCGTCGATTCCCTGAGTGTGAACATACCCGCCGGACCCTGAAACCCGACCTCTGATCCGACTCGAAGAGTTTGCAAATACGAAGAAGCCAAACCGCCTTCCACGAGTTGGACTACGAGAGAAAAAGAATTCGATTGTTGAACGGGAGAAGCAACAGAATATAACCTTCTGGCCGGTGAACCATTCTGCTGAGGAACAAGCAAAATCATATACTGGCCTGCAAAAAATTTTACTTCAGCCTGTTCCAATAATGCAAAATCATACAAAAATACATTGGGGGCAAGCGGCTGAACCGTTGATAATCTTGTCTTAAACGTCTGAAGCATATCTGTTCATAAAATTATAACAACGTTAAAAAAATTACTATCGGGTGTCTTCTCAAAGACAGATATCTTTTTCCGGAGCCCTACAAACGGGCCCTTTGACTTATTTCCGCCTCTACCAATTCCCGCGGCCTTCCGTATTTCAAGCGGGAAAGTTGGACAACCGCTTCCGCGATTTTCTCGTTTGCCTGCGATTTTAACGCCTTCATGTCTTTGGTCATGTCAATTGAAAAAGGAGGCACCGGTTCATTATTCACGATTGTTTTCATATATGCATGAAATCTTTCAATGTTGATAAGATCCGCTTCGTTGAAGATCGGCTGAAATTCGCGCTGAACGTACGACGCATCGGTGACGCCCAACCGGAAAGAAATAAGGGTTCCGACGTTTCCGAACACCGCATTTTTAACCTCTTCTTCCATCTGCCCGATAAATTGGTTTGCTACGGTTAATGCAAGATGATATTTTCTCGCCTCGGAAAGAATGGTGGCAAAATCCGGGGTCGCGAAGTTCTGAAATTCGTCCACATACAGGTAAAAATCCCTACGTTGATCTTCAGGAATTTCCTGCCTGCTCATCGCCGACATGAGAATTTTCGGTATCAATACCAATCCCAAAAAGCTGGAGTTTTCCTCTCCGAGCTTACCCTTGGAAAGATTTATAAGGAGAATTTTCCCTTCATCCATACATTTGCGGAAATCAAACGCGCTTTTTGACTGTCCTATGATATTCCGCATTGTCTTGTTGGTAACGAATCTGCCGAATTTCGACACAATATAATCCAGGACTTCAGACTTATGAAAGTCTGATGTCTGGGCTATCTGATCGGTCCAGTAGCGCCTTACGATCGGATCCTGAACCTTCGGCAAAAGTTCCTGGACATACTTGGGATCTTGCAAACAACGCATAATTTCTACAAAGGTTGACCCCGGCTCGGACATTACCGTTAACATTGCGTTTCTTACCGCGTGTTCGAAACGCGGGCCTATAATTCCTGTTCTCTGCGGATCGTACAGCTTATACATGAGGTTGATAATTGCGGTGGTGATAAAATGTTTTTGCTCTTCTGTCTGCGCCTCCAAAAGATTCAACCCCATCGGTCGCTCCCCGTCCGAAGGATCGAAATAGATCACGTCTTCGGCGCGTTCCGGAGGAATAAAACGCAGCGTGTCGTCAATCAAATCTCCATGCGGATCCATTACGCAGACTCCGTATCCTGCCTTAATATCCTGCTTAATCATTTCCTTCAGGAGCTCTGACTTTCCCACACCTGTTTTTCCGATGATATACGTATGTCTCATCCGGTCGTTCGGGCTGATATACACGGGGCGTTTTACTCCGCGGTAATACCCTTGGCCCATAAACGTTCCGTCCCTTGTCGGAACATCCGCCGGCACCGGCGCAGTCTTCGCCTTAAGCCATTGAATGTGAGGGGTCTCCACGGTTTTGTTCGGAAAGTGATATATCGTCGCCAACTCGTCCGAGGTGAGAATGGAAACCGACTTTGCAAAAGGAAGCTCCAATACGGGAAAGAATTTATAGATGAAGTTAATCATGAATCCTCCCTTAAACAACACATGCGTTCCCTTTAGTCCGTTCAGATCCGAATTAAACTGCGAAAAGGCGGCCTTAATGTTTTTCAGATGCATACTTGCGGCTTCTTTTGTTCGGGCCGATACCACAAACCGTATGGTTGTTTCGAATCCCGCTTTCGTACATTTGTCATCAATCCTCTCCAGCGTTTTTGGGTCTGTCTTGAATGTCGCCTTTTCCGGATTTGCTTCGTTTTTTTTGGTTGAGGATACAAACGATTTTCCTGCCTTTTTCCATTTTGACTCTGCCGGACGAATCAATAGTTGCACAATTGCTCCTTCGTTGTCGTCCATTTTTGATAGGGCGGATGTCACCGCGGCAAGCGAGTCGCTCGGAAGATCCTTAAAAACCTTCAACGGCATGTATTGATAATCTTTTTCAACAAGCGCCCCGAATGCAACCTTGCCCTCTTCGGAAAAAATATTGGGCTCATCAACTTTTTTCATATCCGCCGCAGGATAAAAACCGTAGACTGTTTTTTCCACCAGATCTATGACTCTCGCGGGCGCCGATATATAAAAACGGATGTCGGCCTTTTTTCCCACGATTTCAAAGGATAACACGTCGTCTAGATCCAGAAAAGAAAACCACCCGCCTTTTTTCAGCGAAGAAAACTCCGCAAACATCTGTTCGGCCGCATCAACCTTGATTTCATTGTCTTTCTGAAGTTTTACTTCCAGGGTTACCATTTCCAGCGAAATTTGCTCCCTTTTCTTCAGCCGGAGATAGATCATCACCAGATAAATAAACAGCAGGGTGAGAGCGCCTGCAATCAACGCGGCAATAAGCGCTATTCCAAACGTAATAGTTCTGTCTATTATCGGCTGCAAGAGATATGGATCCATGTGAAAATTATATACCAAATCCGTGGGCGTGTATACTCCTCTCCCCCGCATTCCCTATAAATCCACAAGAAAAAGATATATACTGTTTCCGAACGTCCTCCGTTTTTCAGCTATGAAAAAAACAAAAAAGACCAAAACTGACAACCGGTCTTCCAAAACCGCTTTTAAAAAAAATGCGGCGGATTATTTCGCGTTCTCAAAGTCTCTTCTTGTTTTTGCCGGATACGGCTTATTGTGCGGAATCCTCGTTATTAACATTGCGTTCTCACAGACTGTTTCCCCTATCTATTTTTCTCTTCTGGACGGCAACGTAGCCGGTATAGCGCAGTTTCTGCACCTAATTAGACCTCTTCCCGTGTATGCCGATGAGTTGCAGAAAAATTTTTCGCAGTACGGACCTGCGCTGTATCAATCCTTTTTCCAAAACGAATCCGAACAAAACGCGCTGCTGGAAAAACTCAATAATGTTTTGCAGAAAAATCCGAATTCAAGAGATGTATTATATAGTCTATATAAGTTATACAGTTTCCGGGGCGATCACGCGCTTGCACAAAAATACCTACAGCAGGCAAAGGAAATTGATCCAACCGTACAATAACGGAGCAGGAAACCGATTATTGTTTTCTTATGTTGAAACAGGCACATGTGTACGTTTCGGGAGACGTCATCGGGGTCGGCTTTCGTGCGTGGACCAAAATCCAGGCGCGGATTCATTCGGTAAACGGATGGATAAGAAATGTATTCAATAAACCCGATGTGTTTGGCCCGGGGGGAGGGGTCGAGTGCGTGCTGCAGGCAGAAGAAGATAATCTTAATGGCTTGCTTGAACTTCTTAAAAAAGGACCGAGCGTTTCGCGCGTCGATGACATACAGATTACCTGGCAGGAACCGAAAGAAATTATTGAAGGATTCGAAATAAAAAAATAGAGAATAATACAAATCCACTTGCATCTATATAAATCAGTGATATAATGTAAACTAACGAGTTGAATAAACTCGGTTATTTTAGTCAAAAAAATGAAACACAATTTATCATTCCTTATTGTCCTCCTTATTACACCCCTTGCCGGGCGGAGGATTATCTGATTGATAAATCAAGAAAATTTACCCGCCCACCGGCGGGTTTTTTTGTTGTTACACATTTTTTAATTTTATGATCGATGCAAAAGTAAAATCGACCCGAGGACCGGAGTTCTTTGGTAAAAACACGATTGAAAGAATGCGCAATGAACCTGTGCCCGGCGCGGCAGTACGAAAAGTTGTCGAAACAATAGACGGAGGACTTTCTCCCGCAACAGAATTAATGTTAGAGGAAACCAATGATGCATACCAAAAGGCGGCGGAAAAAGAAAGAGAAATGGCAAAAGAGGGATTTCCATATAGGCCGGAAGGTATCTGGACCCCTGAATCATTGGCATTTTTAGAGATGCTTCGTGAATACACCAGTCCGGGGTCCATTATCTGGGCGGGTAAACCTGGGCTTCCGGTGGATACCATACGTGCAGGTTCCATCCGGCTTGCTACAGGGAAATTTCTGAGCAACTGGCTCAGTATGGCCTCGTCCTCAAATTTGGGGGGAACCAATCCAGACTTAGAAATCGCAGATATATATGCCAGTAGAAAATTCGGCGCAGCAAACTGTGCTGCATATACTCCATGGGCTCCGGGCGAACTTATTGCAAAAAGAGCTCTTGCATCAAAAACTCCAGGAGAGCATAAAAAACACGTTATTTTTGGCGAATCGGGAGGCGACGCGGTTACAAAAGCAATTGAGGCGGCTTTAAAGTTTGGAGAACGAAGGGCTCATAGACCCGACGGCGTAGTTATTGCATGCGAAGGAGCCTACCACGGAAACAATGCGCTTGCGGGAGAAGCAACCGATCACGGGGTGCGTCAAAAATACGGAAGACACGTCAGCGGCCGCATACATATTCTTCCCTATCCT
>JBJKRW010000068.1:0-9805 GCA_046704445.1 Microgenomates group bacterium | reverse complement strand
GGATTTATATGTTCGGTAAATCCGTTGGGTACCGATATATTCAGGAGTTTCATCTGTTGGTCAACCACCGGACCCTGTCCGATACCGGGTGGCAAAGGAACAGGTTTGCTCGTATCAATTGTCTTGTGTAAAAAACCGACACGATTAAGACCTGCCGCAATCAAAGGATGCTGGTTGACTACATCGTTCATGACAGGCCCGGCAAAATTTCCGGCAATGCTTAAGGCTTCCCGGGTCGCAAACCAACCGCCCGCCATACCCAAAGCCGTACCTCCTGCTGCAAGACCCGCTTTTAACAATTTTGCTCTATTGGCCGCCTGGTCCCGTGCTTTAATCGATTGTGTTACCTCAAGAACAAAATCCTGTCCAAGTCGGCCAAGCTGAGTCGCTTCACCGCCATTCCAGATATTCGTGTCAAAACTCACCGATTGGTCTTGTAGAACCTTCTTGACGCTTGCATTTGCGGCAAACCCCAGTTGTGCTTTTACCCTGTTCAACTGATCCGGGTGTCCGGATAAATAATTTCTCACTTCATCCGCCTGAATATACATATTGCTCCGTTCTGCCTGGTAGGATTGGAGACTTCCTTTTTCTCCGCTAACCTTGAATAGACGCTGTCCGCTTATGCCTTCTATTTTTCTTCTTGCATCAATATCCGCAAGAGTGCCCAAAATTGCGTTCAGTTGATCGTCACTTACTTCGTGATTCTCTCTCACCGCGTCGAGAAAGGAAGTTAAACGGTCGGCATAGTCACCCATACTTCTCTGGCTGAGTTCCCATTTTGCCTGTTCCGCGCGCATCTTTGCTCCCTGTCCCCGGATATTGCCCCATCCTGATTTTCCTTCAGGAAAGCCGTATCCCAAAGCCGATTCCACCGAATGTGTCTGTCGCTGAATGTCGAAAAGCGACCATTCCTGCCAGCCGCGGATAGCTCCTCCCACCACCGCTCCTCCAAACACCGGAATTACGTGGCTCGCCACGGTTTTTCCCAACAAATTTCCCGCGACCTGCGAAAGAACCAGACCGCTCGCTACAACTCCCACAGGCATAGAATATGCGGTTGCACCACCAAGAATTATCAATCTATTACTGGTTGATTCTTCCGCAAGATCAGAATAAACCTGAGGTTTGTCTTTCAATGATTTATAGTGTTCCATGACCTTTTTGCGGTCAATGTGTTTGGAGGTTTTTTTCTCGATCCAGGTCTCCGGAAGCTCCTTTCCGCGGCCGACATTCAAAGTCCCCACAATCAACTCGATCTCTTCAAGACCCTCACTCAAATATTGTTCAAGGGCATGATCCAACTCGGCTTTTCCCTGCTCATGCAGCTTTGCGGCCTGAAGATGGGGAATTATCTGTTTTTCCACCATCGGAACCAGATCGTTGGCAAAACTCAATGATGCCTCCATGACGTCGGACAGATTCTGCACTTCAGGATGTTTGGAGGGATCGCTCCACCATTTTACGAATTCCTGCGAAGTAAAAAATTCATTCAGTTTGGTTCGGACATCAAGTTTTGCCTGTTCGCTCAATCTCCCGTCGGTGGGATGAAAAGCCCAATCCCTCAAAAGCGGCCTGATCCCTTCGTTAAGGAAAAATTTATACAGAGGATCGTTTTTGTCTCTAAGAATAATGGCCCTTTCCCCTTTCTTTTCCCCCATTGCCGAATCAATAAGCCGTCCGCCCACGTCCTGAGTCATACGCAGGACCATTGCCTCACCTTCCATGAAATCGCCGTTCAACAGATTTTTGTATTTTTCAAGCAGACTTGCATTATGTGCGGCTAAAGCAGCAGATTCCGCACTTGGACGGCCTTCACGAATTTCACGGACCGCATTATGCAACCGCTTTACGATATCCATTCTTGCCCGTTCCCGATCAGTAGTACTGAACGTTAAGGAATGAGCTGGGTTGGATACTAAATTTCTCCATGCGCGCTTGATAATATTTTTTTTTGCAAGTTCTTCCAAAGCAAGAGAGTCCAGTTCCTGCATAAAGTTCGTAAATTCCGCAGGCATCACACCAACCTGCAATCCCGACTCAATCCACATCTTCATTTCCTGCTCGCTGTATTTTCCGTATGAGGGAACCTGACCGATTGTCTTGAGCCAGAACCGTTTGACTGCGCGCTCTACCCTTTTCAACGGCCCACCGCCTGCTGCCTCCTGCATAGTTTCCTGTTCCCTTTGCCGTGCGCGCAGCTTTCTGTTTTCTTCCGCAACTTCTGTTTCCCCTTTTTGACCTGCTACAACCGAGGCAACTCCCATTGTTACTTTTTTCGGCAGCTCAACTCTTCCCTCATCCGGAGGAGGCGGAGGTGGAGGCGGCGGAGGAGGTGGAGGTGGAGGTGGATTTTCACCGCTTTTACCCGGTTTCTGATCAAGCACTGCGCCGAGTTTTTCCCTGGCCATTGACTTTTTTCCTTCACGGCGGCCATATCGTATTTCTACTTCTTCCTGAGCCTCTGCATCAGAATAACCTTCCGGTTTAACTTCCACCTGTCCTTTTTGTAGATATTGTTTTACATGACCAAAGGCTTTTTGCAATAGCCTCTCACGCTCTGTTAATTGATGTTCTGCAGACGTACTCTCTGTATGATGTACGATCGGTTGTCCTTCACTTGCTCCTGTTGGTTCGGGCATATATCATCCATTATGGATAAATTCAGTATTTTTGTCAATAAATATTCATTATCTATATATTATTGTTATATACGTTTTATTTCGGATCGATACCAAGATCTTTGAATTCTTATACCATCGGTTCGTCAGTGTTATCCTCTTGACAAAATTTTTGCAATAGGCTAAAGTTGAATTATTAACTAGATGCTAGTTAATACATTATTAGTATATATATAAATCTATGGCAGCTAACGAAGGTACTCCACCAATTCCTCAGGGATTAATGGATCGTTTAACGAAACCCAATACGCCGATACCGGATTCATTAAAAGACGTTCCAATCAGTACACTAAGACGATTCAACTCTGCCATGGATAAACTCAACAACTCCCCTGTCATAAAAGTACGCGGAGGTGAAGTAAAAGTAAGAGGAAAATTTACGGTAGATGACGCCAAAGACAGATTGGCATTCACTTCACACAAGGAAGGCCAGGAAAAAAGCAATCTCGTTGATTATGTCATGTCAAAACCCGTTATCGAAACCATGTTGCAGGAAGCGTTCAGAACAGGAGTGGTAACCGAAGGAGATCTGTACGCAATCGGCATTCACGCGGATAGACTTAAAGTCGGCGATGGAGAAAAGATTGAATTGAAACTGCCCGAGAAATTCAAAAGAATGGATAAAGCGGAAGCGGTGGGTCTTGTCGTAAGCAAATTGGCTGAGATAAGCGGAGACAATCCTCACAGAGCAACGGTTTTTCTAGATTATTTACAGACTAAAGTATTAACCGGACTCAGGCCTGAACACTCTGCGGATTTCACCAACGAAGACCTGTTGAATGCCTTGGTTGTCGGAGGTCAGGAACAAGCGGTGAAGGCATTTCTAGAATCTGCCTACAGACCGTATGACCGTTCACCCGAAGGAAGAAAAGCGGTAGACCTTAAAGTTGCTGCGGAAATAACCGGGATAAGTGAAGGCAAACTGAGAAAGCTTGTGGGAGAAATGCCCGCATTCAAAGAAGTATTTAAACCTGAACCCGATCAACAAGGAAAACCTGAAAAAACATTGGCACTGGAACATTCTGTCGCCGTGGATTTCGAATCGGGCCGCGCAATGCTTAATATATTTGTTCCGGCCGAATACCGTACCGCAATGCTGGAACTGCAAATGCGAATCGACAAATCAGAAGATCCCGTAGAAACACAAAATTTAATTCACCAATTAAACGTTATGCACGAGGCTGCATATGCAGGAATTCTTAATGCATATAGCGTGGAAGGGTACCAGGACGGTCAGGAACAATTTAACCGGTTGGGCACGATGGGGCTTGCGAGCGATGAACGCTCTCCTCAGACCGACGCTCTTAAAATTGCGAAGTTTGTTGAAGGCCGGTTGGATAGAAAAAACGGCATAAGGAATCAAACTTTGATGAGAGCCAACCGTCAAGGATTTGTTGACATGATTGTTCACAATATGGGAGTTTCCGTCAATGAAGCGGCAAACATAGTCGAGCATTTGGATTTAACACCAAGCAGACTGTCAGATCTTGCCGATGCACTTGAACTGAAAAATGAGAGTGAGAACCGGTTTGTTATTGAAGATATGGCAAGAAACATGAAGTGGGATGAAACATGGGAAGTGCTTGAGAAAACATTCAGAAAAAATGCAAAAGGTATGAACGAAGATCAGATAGAGGTTGTAAAAAACGCATTTTTTGAGATGTGGAAAACAGAAGACGCTTTACTGAATGTGAAGGGTGCTTTCAAAGACGTAGAAGACCCAAATAGTCTTAAGATATCCCAGGCTGCAGAATGGGGATTAAAAGGCCTTGATGCGTTTTTCAGATATGAAGAGCCGGGAAAAGCAAAATATGAAAACATGAAGGAATTCCTTGAGCTTATACACGATCAGGTAGATGAGGCGGATAGACAAGGTGCCGTTCTGCAACAGCGTTCCGCACAAGAATTGAGAGAGGAAGCCGCCGCCAGAACAGCACTGCAGGCCGAAGCAGAGGCGACAGCACAGGCACAAGAATTGGAAAATCAACGCCTTATAAATCTTGGAAGAAGGAAAGAAGTGGAAGACCTTACCGCTCAAGTAGAAAGAGAAAGAGCCGAAGCCGAAAGACTGGCGTTTGTTGATAAAGTCGACGGTACTGTTGATTACAGCCAGCTTTCAAACGAAGAACTGCAAAGAGCTGCCCAGGCAAATCTGCTTGATTCGAAGAGACTGAGAGCCGAAATGGACAATCAGCTCGGATTAAGCGAAAATTCTCGATTCAAGAAAGTAAGAAGAATTGTGGGCGCAAGAAGGTTGAATGAAGAGAAAAAAGCAAGGCTCAAAGTATTGGAGGAGGCTGCGGCGATTCAAGCAGGATTGCCTCCCAGACAACAAGACGAAGAACAAAGAAAACAGGCCAATGTACCAGCACCGCAGCCAAACTTAGTAGATGAACCGAGTGCTTCAGATGTTGAAGAAGAAACTGCTGAAGAGGAGGCACAAGAACCGCCTACTCAAATATAACTGAGCATTCTATTATTATAAAAAGCCGGGAGTAAAATCTCCCGGTTTTTTTACATGTGACCCTGAGGTCCCTGACCCGATTTTGAAGACATCCACGCTAGCAGAATAAAAAAAGCGCCTATTCCCCCACCCACTTTTGCCGCAAACCTCACCTTTTCCTTGATGGACTTTGCTTTAAAAATTTCCGGCACCATCTGCTCAAACTGATTTATCTGTTCTTCGGAAAACCGCCCGCTTGCTCTCATTTTTGCCACCAATGCGGCACGCGGTGCTGGATTTTGAATTGCTTTTCCGATATATCTATCCAAAGTAGCTAACGGCCTGCCTTCTTCGGATTCCAAAACGTCGCTTTTCGTAACTCCAATTGCCTCCAAGACAGCCTGCACGCCGTTTTCATAATGTTCCAGTTTTTTTTGTTTGCGTTCATTGATTATCTCCTCTCTCCGTCTGTTTGCCTCTAAAATACGTTCTTCCGCTTCTGCAATACTGCTGCTTTCTCCCATTTGTGTAGCGCGATTTTTTTTAAGCTGAGCACTGTACATATCCTCAATAATTACCGCTTCTTCCAGATCATATCCGAGTGCAATCCTTGCGTTTTTTTGTTCCTCCGAAAGTTCAACGGGGTTTCCTGACGCATCATGACCGGCAAACATTTCAGGATGTTGCGCCATATCTTGTGCCAGACTGCGGATTGCATTATTGATATTCCCTCCTTCTGCAAGAATTCTCAATCTGTCCCTGTCGGCAAAAGGCAATTGCAATTCACCCAAACGTATAAGTTTTTCTACTTCTGCTTCGGCTTTTTTGCGTTCTTCTTCCGGATCGGGATTATTTTCGGTTCCTTCCGCTCCTTTTCCTTTTTGAGGATCCTTGTCTGGTTCGGATTGTGTAGTGCCCTCTCCTTGGACATGTTCAGTTTGAGCTGCGGAATCATCTGGTTTTTTTTGTTCCAATACTGCGCCTCCTTTTTTTGCCGGATCTTGGGCAGAAGCATTTACTTCGCCCTTCGCTAAATAAGGTTTTAAAGCATTCATTGCGTTTTTAAGAAGCTCCTGCCTGGATTCCGGAGCAGAAGCCTGTGGGACCCCAGCAGCAGGATTTTCTGGAGGTTGACCTACCATACCTAATTTTCCATTTTAAATTGCAACACTTTCTTGACAACGGTTTGCGCTTCATCGTATTTCCCTTCCCTGACAAGTTTTGAAACGGCCAAAACCGCTTTTCTGTTGTATTTTTCTTCGTATTCCTGCATAAGTTTTATGACAACCGGCGCAAGTTCCGAAAACTTATCGTCCAGTTTGACCGCGTTCTGATAGAGTTCGTCGACAGTCATACCCGGCCGTATGATATCAAGCGTCATTTTGGCTATTTCCTGGATGCGGGTCTGATCTGTTTCGCCTGATTCCGTCAGCTTGCGGATGATCATAAGTACTTCATGTTCTATGTATTTACGGAACTCCTCCGCATTTTTTCCGTATGTCCCCCACGAAGGCTGAACGGAAAGTGCCGGTGTATCTGATTTCGAAGGATTTGTATTGGATTTCGGCTCCATATACACAATGTATCTCACTTGAAATATAATTGCAAGACGCTTAATTCTCCACCTTTTGCAAGGCAATTCTCCATCGCATTCTCACGCTCCAAACATAGGCCAGACCTTTTTAGGTCTGGCCTTTTTGAGCGTTGTGCTACAATATAGATATGCAGTGTCCTAACTGTAAAGCTCAGATGACGGAAAAATCCGTAAACAACCAGACTGTCTTGCACTGTACACGCTGTGGCGGAAGTTTTTTTGAGGAAAACGGCATTAACCGGATAAGTTTTGATTCCGCCGTATCGCTTTCCGCAGATAAACAATCGGATGAAATTTCCGGCGAGGAGAAACATTGTCCCAAGGACGACGAACCACTTAAGATAATCAGAGACGAGAATACCGTTCCTCAAAATATTACCCTGCTCCGCTGCGAAAAATGCAAAGGGGTATTTTGTTTTTCCGACGATCTTGTCAAATTCAAGGAAGCGGAGAGTGCAAAAATAAACTACTTGAAAACGTGGAACATTCCTCTCCCCTCTCTTCAGAATGTTCTTATCTTCGGATTCGCACTGCTTTTTTCACTCGGATTGTTCGGAGGATACTCTCTGTATATGAGGGAATCCGTTCAACAGTCTCAGGCGCAGGATCTCATAAAAAAAACCGTTATATCGAATAAAGGAGCTTATCTTTTCATCAGTTTCAGCACCATGATCCCCGTAAAATCCCGCATAGAATTTACCGATGCGACTACCGGGAAAGTCTATAAAAATACTCTTTCTTCTTCGTTTTCGTCAATTCATTACCTGACAACCACCGAACTTAATCTCAAGCACACCATTGAATACCGGATTATATTGACCGACCAGTCGGGAAACACCACACAAACCAAATGGCAGATTATGAAAGTTGCCGAATAAAACACTGAGATATTGAGCCTGAATAGCTTAAGGTTAAGATATGGTTTTGTTATCCGATTTCATCCTGAATCTTAAAAAACCAAAGTATTCGCTGATCGGATAATAAAGCTTAATATTTCTTCAGTTTATCAAGCACGTGCGTCATTTTGGTGTCCAAACCCCGAAGTTCCAACGAGGCTTCGTAAGGATCCATTACATTAACCGACAGACCCGTTCCGAGTTCAAAGCCCGCCCGGTGGATAAGCCTGGGAATGATGCGGAGATACCAGTTCTCCTTCGGATAAATGTAATAATTATATCCGAAAGAATTAATGCTCAGGTGTTTTTTGTCCGAAATTTTTTTAAGTTCCTTGAGGGTTTTTTGCATGATTCCGGCCAGATCGCTGATTTCATCATCCGTAATGTCACCGTAATACGTGTTTTCCTTTTTCGGCGCAATCCATACCTCATACGGCCATTGGGAAAAATCCGGACAGTATACGTTAAAATATGTGTTATTTACCACCAGATTATTCAAAGGTTCACGGGTAAGCGTATCAAGATTTATCTGATTGGGAATCACCACAAGCTGCGAATGCGGATGCACGAGCGATGCGCCCGAATGTATTCCGTGATTGCAGAAAATCAAAACCTGTCCCCTTTTCCTGAAAAAATTGTACCGCTCCTTGTATGCCCGAAGGAGATATCCTACCTGTTGCAAAGGCAACGAATCAATATCCTTATCTTCCTCCGGAGAATGAATGATGACTTCATGCACGTCGGTAATCGGGTATTTGTTCGGAATAACCCTCACTTTCCAACCCGGCGTATCTTTTTCACCTCCTCCTATCCTGAATGTTTCAAGCGGAGTCGATTGTTCGTTTCCGGGACAAAAAGCGCAGGTTTTTTTATGGGAAGACTTTCCTTTGGAATCCCCCTTTTTGTTAAAATCGTCTTCGGGACGGTCAACGCGGTGAGAAGAAATAATTACCCATCTTCTCGATAAAATGTCCGGAACGTATTTCGCCATGATTTGAGTATACGGAAAACCGGAAAAAGTATCAAGATATTACGACTGTACTCGGGGAATTACTTGCGTTATACTATCCATATGCTCTGTGTTATTGGCCTCGGCAATCCCGGTACCAAATACAAAAATAACCGTCATAATGCCGGATTTATGTTTCTCGATTACGTCGCCGGATTATGTAATGCTCCCACAATCCCTGTATTTAAAGAAGACAAATACCTGTTGAGCGAAATCTGCTCAATATCCGAATCAGACCGGGATTTCATCTTTGCCAAACCGCAGACATTTATGAATAAATCCGGCGAAGCAACGGCCAAAATCCTTAAACGCTTCAAGATTCCGGAAAGCCGGCTTGTGGTCGTACACGACGATTTGGATATTCCGCTTGGCAAATTCAGAATACATCAGGGTTATGGTCCGAGGCTTCACAACGGTATTTCTTCAATTGAATCCGCGGTCGGAACAAAAGATTTTCTCCGAATCAGGATAGGGGTCGATAACAGGTCTCTCCGAAACGCCGATCCCGACCCGGACAAAGACCGCTGGATGCCCGGGGAAGCATATGTGCTTCAGGATTTTTCCCCGGAAGAACTCAAGAGGCTTAATTCCGTATTTCCGGAAATCGTCAGGCGTTTCAACCGGACGCATATTAATAAGTTTCCCGTACACATATGATTCCGTCAATTTTCATGTACGATCAATCCTCCCTTGAAGAAATAAGGGATAATTTTTTTAATACAATTTGCGATGCTTCCGAAGGCAAAAAAACCATGCTCCCCTTTTTAAAAAATACGATTCCTTCTTCCCCTGTTGTCGACAGAAATGAGAAGTTTCAGGTCATGGTTTTCGGCGGAACCTTATTCAAGTCGGCTCTTGTCAAAAATACAGAACCAAATCCCGTTGTGATGTCACAGGACGAAAAAGAGACTCCGTTGTTTTCAAGCCTTGAAATTTTCCTCTCGTTTATGCTCGAAAATCTAACGCCCGACGTTTCCGCGATAGCTGTCAATTTCGCATATCCCCTGCAACCGGTTTTCCGGGAAGGAATACTCGACGGAATTCTTACTCACGGGACTAAAGAACACACGTTCGGCACTCTTGTGGGCAAGGCGGTTGGCCAAACCGTACGCGAAGAAATACTAAAAAAAACGGGAAAATCCGTAAAAGTCAGCGTCGCCAATGATACGGTATGTCTCCTGC
>JBJKRW010000067.1:0-6412 GCA_046704445.1 Microgenomates group bacterium | reverse complement strand
GTATGTTTCATGCTTCCTTTTATCTCTATTTCTATTTTTGCCTTAATTCTTGTCTGCATAACCTTTACCCCTATCGCCCCGTCTATCCGCCTAATTGCATCGGCAAACGAATCGATTTCTTTGCCGGATACTCTGCTTCCCTCGGTTTTTATATGGTAAAGCTCTTCACGCACCAGTTCCTCTGTCTGCAGAACCGTCAGGCTCCGTTCCAGAACCTGTTCGTATATTGACTGAAGTTTCGACTGATCTTTAATGCGGGAGATGATAAACAGATGGCTGAGGGTTATGAGATGAGAATAATAACCGTCGATCACCAGATCCGGAAGTCGATTCAAACGCAAAATATGACTTAAATATGAAGGTTTTATGCCCAGTTTGACGGCAATATCGTGGTGTTTATACCCTTTTTGACGTATCAAGTGGCGAATAAGTTTTGCTTTTGTGAAGACGTCCGTTTCTGACCGAATTTGTTGAAGATACTGTTCGATATCTTCCATCATAAGTTTTGGGGGTTATTCCACGCATACAAACATCTCGCCTTGTCTCTGATAAAACCTGACCGTGCCTTTTTTTAACGCCATGATGGTGAAATCTTTGCACAGCATTGTTCCGTTTCCGGCATTTACCTTTGTACCTTTTTGCCTGATGATGATATTCCCGGGATTTACCGCCTGGCTGCCGAAAATCTTTACCCCTCTCCGTTTTGAACGGGAATCACGGTTACCCCGAACTGTTTTTTGAGCCTTGGTATGCGCCATAGTTTATTAACGTATTTTGTGTTCGCGCGCACGATACGCGCTACGATCCCTCAATATTAATTAATCTCCTGAATTTTCAGCTTGGTCAACTTGGCCCTGAACCCTTTTACTTTTCTGTACCGTACTTTTGCTTTAAAACGTGCAATCCTTATTTTGTCGCCTTTGATCTGCTCAAGCACCTCGGCCTTAACCTTGTGTTTTACAAGCGGCATGCCAAGTTCCAGCTGTTTTTTGTCACAGTCAAACGTAGCAAGTGTTTCGAGCTCAAGCTCTTTTTTTCCGCCGTTATCCACACGATCCACTATAATAATGTCATTCTGCCGGACCAGGTATTGTTTTCCTCCTGTTTTAACCACCGCGAATCTCTGCATATCTCTCAATTATACCTTATTCCCTCCAAACTTCAACCTCTAAAGACCGAAATATATTACGGAAGAAGTGCAAAACCGAGAAAAATCGCCACGGTTGAAGAACCTCCGTAAGAGATAAACGGCAAGGTTATCCCCGCAATGGGAAATAAGCCGACATTCATCCCGATGTTCACGAATATATGAAACGCGAAATATGAAAGAAATCCTACCGTAAAGAGAAAATGCTCCGTGCTTCCTTCGGTACGCTGCAGATAATATTTTGCGGCTTTTCCTACCAGGATATAGATAAGCACGGCAAACAGCACGATTACCGCAAATCCGCCGATAAATCCGAACTGTTCGACAAGAGAGGAAAATGCGAAATCAGTATGATTCTCGGGCAGAAATGCGAGTTTCGACTGGGTACCGAAACCGAGGCCTCTTCCCGAAAACTTCCCCGAACCCACGGTTATCACAGACTGAATCATGTTATACGAGGTACCCCGCGTATCAAGATGCGGATTCAGAAAACTGAATATCCGCGCCTTCTGATAATCTTTGAGAAAGAACCAGCCGAGCGGCATCACACAAAGGATAATAAGAAAACTCGTCACTATATATTTTTTCGGAACATGCGAAAAAAGCGTAAGGGTAAGAAAAATAAAAGTGTAAACCAAGGCGTTGCCCAAATCAGGCTGTTTAAAAATAATCAGTGTCGGAAGAAGAAAGTACCCTACGCTTTTGAGATAAAACGATAATTTATTTTCAATTGCACGCCTTTGAGAAAAAAGCTGGGCAAAAAAAAGGATAAAAAATACCTTGAAGAATTCCGACGGCTGGAAGTTGAAAAAGACAAGATCGATCCATCGCTTTGAACCCTTCACTTCCAATCCGATGAAAAAAGTGATCAAAAGAATTCCCACGAACAGCCAATACCATACCTTGTAATTGGACCGGAAAAACGTCCGTCCGATCTTCTTCATCAAAAAAAAACCCACAAGTCCCAACCCCACGTGCATAAGTTGGATGGGCAAAAGATTAGACTGTATGCCGAAAACCGTAAATATTCCGAAGAACGAAAGAAGCAATGCGCAAATAATTAATCCGATCATACTTATTTTTCAACCTCCAGACGTTCCCCGAATAAAACTTCCGAAGCGAGAACGGTTTTGGAAATCCTGTCTTTTTCTGCCTTGAATTCTGCGGGGAGCGTAAGCGTTATCTTCTCTTCGGGACGAACGCCAAGCTCCTTTCTCTTGGACTGGATAGAACGGATGAGATCCCGGATCTTTCCTTCCATCAAAAGTTCTTCATCCGAAACCTGAACTTTTTGTTTAGGATAGTGTATTGACCCGTTCAATATAATATTTTTCGTGTTCAATTCCTTGAGGATTATTTCCCAAACTGAATCTGTCAACTTTTCCGGATTTTCTTCGATCTTGATATCCAACAGACGTACGGGCATTCGAAGTTTCTGGTTATTTGCTTTTCTGATGGAATGTCCCTGTTCAACGATTTTTCTTGCCGTTTCCATCTGTTTTTCAAGATCATTGTCCAAGAATTTTTTATGCTGTTTTGGCCAAAACCCCAGGTGTACGGATTCTTTTCCGGTCAGATTCGTGTATATTTCTTCGGAAATAAACGGCATAAAAGGCGAAAGAATTATGCTTAGCTGAACAAGAATGTAATACACGGTCCGATAAAACATATCCGTATCCGTCCGGTCGGCAGAATGAACCCATACTCTGTCCCTGCTTCTCCGGATATACCACGTGGAAAAATCCGCAACAAATGACTCTATCAAACCGGAGGAATCCTTCGGGTCAAATAAGCGCATGGACTTTTCGACACCTTGAATAAGATGGAAAAACCTGCTGAGTATCCACCGGTCCAGAACATTGCGCGAGTCGGGAGGAACAATTTCTTTGCGCTGATTTTCCGCGTTAAACTTGTCGAGATTTGCGTATTCGACAAAAAATCTGTAACTGTTCCAAAGAATGAGGTAAAACTGTCTTCGCACCTCGTCTGCACGCCTATATCCGAAAAGCATATTGTCTGCCGGATTTTGTCTTGAAAACATCCAGCGCATAACATCGACGCCTATTTTATCCGCTCCTTCATAAAATTCAATCATGTTGCCCCAGCTTTTATGCATAGGTCTCCCGTCTTCACCCAACATGGTTGCAAAACCAAGCACGCGCTTAAACGGCTCCAGATTTTCCAATACGGTTGATTCCGCAATCAAAGCATAAAACCAGTTTTTAAACTGTCCGGGAAAGGATTCTGTAATAAAATTTGCAGGAATCCATTTTTTCCATTCTTTTTTATCTTCAAGATATAAGGGAGTTCCCCCGTTTTTTGCGGTAACGGTAGAGTATGAAACGATTCCTGCATCAAGCCAAGGGTTACCTACATCATCTATTCTTTGTACGGCTTTAAGACAGTTTGGACACTCTATCAAAACTTCGTCAATAAAAGGCTTGTGCGGCGAATGCCCCTCAAACTTGTCCCAACCGGAAACCGATCTTCGCTCCAGTTCTTCCTTTGATCCCATTACTTCAAAGGTTCTGCAATTTTTACATTCATAAATAGGCAGAGACAACCCCCAATAACGGTTTTTTTTGCTTATCAGCCAGTCGTGCATATTCTTCAGCCAGTCCAGTTCACGATCCAGTCCGAATTCCGGCATCCATATGATTTTTTTTGCGACATCGATCATCCGTTGCCTAAGCGTTTTATTTTCCCTGCCTGCAGGATCTCTCCGCGAAGGACGGTCCATTGCGATGTACCATTCATCCGCCACTTTCCAGACAAGTTCGGATTTACACCGCCAGCACGCCGGATAGCGGTGTTTGTACCTGTGAATTTTAAATACTCTCGGAGATTTTTTGTGCTCCTCTTCCATGTAATCAAGTATCACGCGGGGATTTTTCTTTGCATTCTTCCCGCTGAATTGTCCCAAACCGGGAAGATAGTCCGCATTATCGGCGATTATCGGAATCATCGGCAATCCCAGTTTTTTTCCGAGATTATAATCCTCCGCGCCTGCGGAAACCGCAGTGTGTACCATTCCGGTTCCTTCGGTAAGCGTGATCGGAAGAATGTTTTCGTCGGTCGCAACAACCGAATGGAACTTACCGGTATTTTTTTTTGCCGCTTCGCGGACCGCAGGAAGATCGTCAAATGCAGTCGTATATTTAAGACCAACCAGATGTGTCCCTTTTACGGTTTTAACCGTTTTCTTTTTTTTACCCTCGAATACCGTATCAACAAGGTCCTTGGCAATCCAGAATCTGTTTCCGTCCTCTTCCTCAACCAGCGAATAATCATACGCCTCATCAACCGCAACCGCAATATTTGCGGGTAAAGTCCACGGCGTAGTGGTCCAAACCAATAAATATTCGTTTTTTCTTCCGGTAATGGGCAATTCGAAATAAATTGATTCATGGACCACTTCCTTGTAATCTTCAGTCAACATCTCATGCTGGGATATGGCGGTTTCGCATCTCGGACACCACGGCACGGACTCGTGCCCTTTATAAATCCAACCGTGATCTGAACACGCTTTGAGGAATCTCCAAATCATATAATTGTTTTCGTCGCTCATGGTAAAGTAAGAATGATCCCAATCCGCAAAATATCCAAGCCGTTTGGATTGTTCGGTCTGAATGGCGGAAAATTTAAAGACCCTGTCCTTGCACATTTGGACAAATTTTGCAATCGAGGCCTTACGGTTTCCCGGGATAAGATTTTCTATATCCTTCTTGCTTTTCAGTTTAAGTTCTTTTTCCACCTCAACCTCAACCCACAATCCCTGACAGTCAAACCCGTTCTGAAAACGCTGTCGGTAACCGAGAAGATTATAAAATTTGGGCCATAAATCCTTGTAGGTCCTGCCCCAGGCATGATGTACGCCCATCGGATTGTTCGCAGTAATAGGACCGTCCAGGAATGAAAAATATTTTGCAGAGTTTTTGTTTTTCTCCCTGTATTTTTTGTCTATTCCTGTTTTATACCAGCGCCCCAACCATTTTTTTTCCATTTCCGGAAAGTTCGTACCCGGATCTATCGGAGTAAACATATTGGTAGATTATAATAAAAATCGGCAGAGGCCGCAAGCACGGATGTAACGACTACTTTTTGCGCAAAAAGGCAGGGATGTCAAACTCTGATTCATCTTCGAAAAATTCCTTCTCCTCGAATTTTTCCTCGTCTTTGGATTCCGCGGTCTGCTCCTTCATCTCAACCGACTCTTTAACGCCGGGTTTCATTAAATTATCTGCAGTGTCTTTTCTGAAATGAAAAAGTTTGAGTCTGCTTTCGTCGAATTTTGTTGCAATAATCGTTATTTTTATCTGATCCATCAACTGCTCGTCGATAACCGCACCAAAGATTATATCCGCATCGGGATCCGCGCTCTTTGCAATAATGGACGCCGCCTCGTCTATTTCCGCCATAGTAAGATCGGGGCCGCCGACCACATTGAACAACACTCCTTTTGCACCCTCAATTGAAACATCAAGAAGAGGAGACGAAATCGCCTGTTTGATAGCCGCCATTGCACGCTTATCTCCGTTGCCCACTCCCATTCCCATAAGCGCGGTACCCGCATTGCTCATAACGGTCTTTACATCGGCGAAATCCACGTTGATAAGACCCGGAGTAGTAATAAGTTCCGCAATTCCCTTTACCCCCTGATGGAGTACGGAATCTATTTTTTTAAACGCCTCCAAAATCGGTGTTTTCTTGTCCACTATGGTAAGTATCCTTTGATTGGGCACGACGATAAGCGTATCTACTTTTTCCTTTAATCTAACGATTCCTTCATCCGCGGTAATCTTCCTTTTGGATCCTTCGAAATCAAACGGCCTGGTTACCACCGCAACGGTAAGGGCTCCTGTCTCCTTTGCCACCTCTGCAATTACCGGAGAAGAACCCGTACCGGTTCCTCCACCCTCACCGCAGGTAATAAATACCATATCTGCGCCTTCAAGCTCTTCCTTAAGCCGCTCCTTTGACTCTTCCGCAGCCTGTCTTCCCACTTCCGGATCGCCGCCTGACCCGAGACCTTTGGTGAAATTTTCCCCTACTTGAATTTTTACAGAGGCCTTATTATTCAGAAGGGCCTGAGCGTCCGTATTAACTGCAATAAATTCAACTCCCGATATTCCGCCCTCCCTGATCATTGAAGAGATTGCGTTGCCTCCTCCGCCACCGACTCCGATGACTTTTATTCTGGCCGCCTGTCCTGCCCTCGGCTTGATTAACATAAATTTAGTTTATGACGTAAGTAAAATTTTATAG
>JBJKRW010000066.1:0-8222 GCA_046704445.1 Microgenomates group bacterium | reverse complement strand
GCTTATGATTGTGATATTTTCTCCCCCGATGCGCAGCCCTTCAAAATCGTCAAGTTCCGGCGGAATGATGCGTATTTCATTCAGGAGTTTTGGGGATCTATGCATGATGGGTTCAAATACGTCGTTTCGTGATATGTTAACCAGTTGTTTGATGGTTACTCCTTTTGCAATTCTTTTTTTTGCAAAATCATTCACGAACCGTACGTGTCCTTTGTCATAAAAATAGGGGTAATCGAGCCGGTATTTTTCGCGGATTATTTTGTCGTGCAAATACGCGGATTCAAGGGTTCTGTTCATGGAGCGTTGTATCGCGGTTAAACCTTTTTCCACCAGAATGAATGTATCTCTGCCGGATCTCTTTTTTTTCCTCGCCTCGATGATGAATTGATTTATCATGGCAGACTGTGTTTGCAGTTCTGATTGTTTTGCGGAAATAATTTCTTTTAATATCTCGGGATTCGCCGCCGCATAGGTTGTTCCTCTGGGCTTCGGATTAGAAATGAGAAGTCCTTTTTTGACAAGTTCATCGATTGCGCGGTAACACGAGGATTTGTCCATGTGAAGGGATTTAGCTATAGTCGTACCTAAAGAAGATTCGTTTTGTAAAAAAGCCCGGTATACGCGGGATTCGTTTTCGGTCAGACCGAGCTGCTCTAATATATGTTTCATATTGGTTGCATCAAATTAAACCAAGTAATTTAACCTATAATACTATACAGAAGCCGTTTTGTCAATACTATAAGATATTAGTAGTAGTACGTGCTACTAATGGGGTTATTTCGCGAAAATAGAGGAAACGGTAAATCCGCTTACGCGCGCACAGAAAAACTGCCAATCCGGGGTATCCAGGATTGATTTTGTTTCGCTGAAGGGTTTTGTCCAGACGTAGTCGATAATGCTGTGCGCATTAATAAACCGGTCGAAAGATTGCAGGATTTCCGCCGCACGGGAAACGTACGCGCCGTTTTCGACAGGAAACCGACTAACTTTTTGAACGTGAGTTGTATATGAAACACTCAGGAAGCGGGAAAGTCGATCCTGTGAAATATTACATGTTTCGTTTTGCTCTTCAAGCTCATTTAATCCGCGGCTTTTTCTGTAGGCATTGACTTTTTGTAAAAGCGAGGAGGGAGTAACAAAGGATGAGTCCGACGGAAAACCGAAAAATTCGAAAAATATTGCAGAATAGGTGTTTTTTAATTCGAAAAGAGTATTTTTAAGCTTTTGGGATGGCGGTAGGTGTTGAGTGCCATTTCCTGGAAAAAGGGCAAGGGAGAAAATAATTGTGATGATAATCGCTCCGAATATCAAAAGCTGTTTAATGATTTTTTTGAACAGCAACAGGATAATATACAATAATCCCGAGATTACAGTACTTAATCCCGTTATCAAATTTGCCACGATCATGGTGGTGAAAACATTGGTTTGGAATGTTATTGCGCCTCTGTTGGCAAAATATATGTAGCCCATTATAATCATGAGAACCATATACCAGAAGAAGAAAAGTATGCTTGCGGACATTTCAAAAAAACGCCTGGCATTCATACATTTTATTCTAGCAGAAACAACGCGGATGATTTTGAATTACGAGATGCTATTTGTTCAGTTCAAAGAAATATTCTTTTTTGGGAAACAAAGACATCATGTGCAAAACCCTGTTAACGTCTTTTAGTTGTGAAACGTGACAATGAATCGCTTTTGTTTTTATGTCCCATTCAGAAGAAACATCAACTGTTTTATCCACCTGTGAAAGTTCATAGCCGGGAGGCCGATAGACAAAATATTCCCCATAGAGTTCTGTCATTTTCTTGATTCTGTTTTTCAGAACGCAGTGATACCAGATGGTTTTTGCCGGTGCGAAATGATAAAACACATATGTGGAAATCATCGCAATCGCCATATGGTCAAGGTGTCCGGAAACGCCAAGGTATTCGTTCGTGATGATAGTGGAAGGTTTGATGACTTTAAATATATCGAGGATTTTTTTTGAGATTTTGTGATAAAGGTTATTGGATAATGTGCCGTCTTCAAAACCCAAAAAAAACACTTTTTTTACTCCAAGCGTTTGTGCCGATTCCTGAAGTTCCTTTTCCCGGATGGAATAGAGCGGCCCTTTGTCGGTAGGATGCCTGTTTTCCCCGGCTTCTCCTTTTGTCGCACAAAGGATATAGACGTCGTTTCCTTCCTTTGCTAATTTGGCGATTGTACCGGATGGTCCGAAAGCCTCATCGTCAGGATGCGCAATGCAAACCGCGATTGTTTGTTTCATAGCGTTGATTAGGTAATAATTATATCATTGTTGGGCGATATAAACTGAATATGCACGTTGTGGCGGAAAGATGACAGACACAAGCTTTTACATATATATTATTAAGTATTAAGATTGTGAATCTGATAAAATAAACCTGCAATACGGGGCGTAGTTCAGATGGCCAGAACGTTGGGCTGGGGGTCCAAAGGTCGCGAGTTCAAGTCTCGCCGCCCCGACTTTTGCCGAGAGTTTTCCGTCTTTGGCGGGATTAAACCGCGGTAATCCTCTCCATAAGATTGCTGAATCAAAAACTGCGGGCTGAACAAGTCTCGCCGTTCAGACAAACGGAAACGAAAGCTTCATTAGTATTTACGGCATTTATAAAACGGCGCTTGAATTTGTGTTGAATACCTTCATGAGTTGAAATACTCAATGAAGACAGCTACAAGGCTTTAAGACACTCTCAATGTGTTATAATTCCCAAAGCATATGGTTGAATCGGTAAAAACATCCCCTCTGTGTTTGCAGGCATTGGATTTAGCCTCGATATCCATAATTGATAAGGGAAAAAGATCCCGATTGGAGATGATTCAGACAATAACAAGCTCTCATTTTCCACGTTATCTGCGGTTGAGAGCGGGGATCAATCTGATAGGAAGTTTATTGCCGGATTTAGAAGAACATCTGGTTACCCGGTTTCAACGCACAAAGAATGTCCCTTTGAAAGGAACGCTGGAATTAATTGATGGAGGAGGAGACGCGGATATATTTAAACAGGGAAACAAAGCGGGACCAAATGCAATTAAAATACAAAGGGAATCGCTCGGACTTACACAAGATGAAATTATCGAATTAGTGGCAAAAAGAAGAAGGGAATATGGCGAGTTATGTTCATTTTTTGAAGATGTCCCGGGCTTGATCATGCCCGAGACTTACATCATTCTCAATGCTCCCTTTTTAGGACTATCTGCGTATGCAATAGTCCAGCCTTTTGTTGAAGAGAAACTTCGATGTTTTTTTAATGATCTAACCGAGGCGGAATTGATTAATAGAATACAATCCGACCCTTATCTTTCTTTACAGTTTGCAGGGTTTGCCCGGCGCGTTAATCAAATTCTAGAGCATAATCGGTATTTGGATCTATTAGGGCAGAACAACCTGTCTATTGTTGAAGGAGGAGGGGGGAGCAGGTTGATTCTCGTCGATCCTGCATATGCAAAAGAGAAAGATTTGATTCAGACGAGCATCGGGTATTCTGTATTGATTCAAAGACTCGAAAGAATCAACAGAGTAGAAAGGTCAATCAATATAAGAACCGTAAAGGAGAATATTTAGAGATGTTGAAATAATATCCAGGACGCACGCAACATTTGCGACAGCAGATAACCTTCTCTGTGGACTGGACAATTCTCGTTGCCTCGATGCAATACTTCAATCGATGATTGAGTAACTATTCAGTTGGTTTTCAGCAACGGCAAATAAATTAACTTGATGTTATGGAAAAAATCCTCACATTGCATCCTCAGGGAAAATCAGGAGTTCACATAAGCAAACATAATTACGAACGCATTAAATCCGCGATAATCGGATTTTTATTAGTACATAAAACCCTTACTCACACACAACTTTTGGATTTTGTAGAAAAAGAGGTCGGAAAGGACCTCTCCGGATCCGTCCCTTGGTATGTGGAGGTTGTACGTCTTGATTTGGAAGCACGGAAGCTTATTTGCAGAAAAGGAAAAACAGACGTTTTATACTCTATGGCTCCATAAATTCCGCTTGCATCTTTTACGCATCTTTTGTTAGCATACGGCTATGAATCCATTGCCGTTCGGTCTCACAAGTTCAGTTTTGTTAAGTATTATTTATACCATCGTCCGGTTGGTCGGTATTTTGGCCGCGGTTATTGTTCTAAGAAGAATCTCGGGCATTTTTATAAGAGTAAGTATTGGAAAGATGATGTCGGAAAATAAGTCTTTAAGGAAAGACGAGCGTAAAAAACGAACAGAGACAATCATCAGGATTTTTACGAATGCAACCAATATCCTTGTCTATGTATTGGGAGGAATGATTGTATTGTCCGCTCTTGGAATTGACATAGGTCCGTTGCTTGCGGCTGCCGGAGTTGCGGGGCTTGCGTTGGGTTTCGGAGGACAGTATCTGATTCGGGATGTCATCTCGGGCCTTTTTATTATTCTGGAAAATCATTACCGTGTTGGTGACGTGGCATGTCTGGACGATACGTGCGGGTTGGTTGAAGATATCACGCTTCGTATGACCGTGCTGCGCGATCTTGACGGAACGGTGCATCATGTGCCGAACGGTGAAATCAAGCGGTCTTCCAATCTGTCAAAGGAGTTTGCGAGGGTTAATCTTAATATCGGTGTTTCGTACTCATCCAATATGGAAAAAGTCATACGTGTGGTTAACGAGGTGGGAAACGATATGGCCAAAGATCCGAAATGGAAACACGATATCCTGCAGCCTCCTCAATTTCTGCGCGTGGACGATTTTGCCGATTCTTCGGTAATGATTAAAATACTTGGGGATACGAAGCCTTTGCGTCAATGGGATGTTGCCGGAGAGTTTCGTAAACGTCTTAAGATTGCTTTTGATAAGGAAGGTATAGAAATACCTTTTCCTCAACGGGTAATTTATCAGAAAAAATGACCGTACGTTGGTTTTATTTCACAACTTAGGATATACTTATGCCATGAAAACAAAACTGGTTAAAATTCAAAAACCGGAAGAGGTGAATTTTATTTTGGCTCAATCACATTTTATCAAAACAGTGGAGGACGTACATGAAACACTGGTAGAAGCCGTTCCGGGAATCCGATTCGGACTTGCGTTTTGTGAAGCGTCGGGGCCCAGGAAAATACGCACGTCTGGAACGGATGACGAGATGGTAAATCTTGCCGTGATCAATGCAAAAAACGTCGCGTCGGGTCACTCTCTATTTATATTTCTCAAAAACGCGTTTCCTGTAAATGTTTTGAACAGGATTAAGAGTATTTCCGAGATTGTTCATATATTTTGTGCAACGGCAAATCCCACCCAAATTGTTGTTGCGGAAACCGAAGAGGGAAGCGGAATACTGGGGGTGATAGACGGGGGAAGCCCTTCGGGTACGGAAACGGACGAAGAGAAGAAGGACAGAAATGAATTCCTGCGGAAAATAGGGTATAAACTGTAAATATCTGCTACACTGAATGAATGAGTTTGATTAAGTCGTATAAGTACAAAAATCTCACGTTTCTGTGCGTCAGTCTTTTGTTTGCTTTTCTTCTGGTGCGGGATCCGGGAGTTCATTCGCTCTTACTGCACATGGGACAGCTTGGTTATCTGGGTGCATTTCTCGGGGGAGTATTTTTTGTATCTACGTTTACGATTGCACCCGCTACGGTTATTCTTCTTATCCTTGCGGAAACCTTGTCGCCGATCATGCTTGCGGTTGTTGCCGGAACAGGCGCGGTAGTCGGAGACCTGACGATTTTCCAGTTCATCCGAAGCAAAACATTATTTGATGAAGTAAAAAACCTGTTTGCATATTTCGGCGGAGAAAAAATTCATCATCTGGTACACACAAAATATTTCAGCTGGACTTTGCCGGTAATCGGAGCGCTTATTATTGCGTCTCCCTTACCCGATGAACTGGGAGTAAGCCTCATGGGTATTTCAAGGCTTTCTACCCGAAAGTTCATCCTGCTGTCGTTTCTTCTCAACAGCATAGGAATTTTTCTTATTGTAAGCGCTTCTTTTTGGGTAAAGCCCTGACAGTCGTCGTCCCCTTGATCCCGAAACGGATCGTCACGGAATCTATACGGCGGTAAGCATGAGCAGCATGTAGTATGCGGGTTTCCGGAGAAAGTTTCAGTAGGGTATAATGGAAATATGAGTATCCGTAAAGCCTCAACGATAGACTTGTCCGCAATTCAGGCATTGAATCTTAATCTTTTCCGTTTCGAACAACAATTCACCGACAGCTATTCTTTGAACTGGACGTTGTCCGGAGCAGGCACGCAATATTTTATCAAGAGGATTCACGGAAAGACGGGAATAGTTTATGTTGCCGAAACAGACGGTGTGCTTACCGGTTATGTTTGCGGATATACCTATATATACAAAGCAAGAAAAAAACCCCACATGGCGGAAATAGAAAATGTGTATGTTGAAGAACAGTACAGGAAACAAGGAATAGGGACGGCATTAATTAACGCATTTATCGGCGAGGCAAAGCTCCGTGGGGCAAAAACGGTAAAACTGTCTGCATTGATAAAAAATACTTCCGCCCAATCGTTTTATCAAAAGCATGGGTTTGACAAGCACGAATTTGTATTTGAAAAAGAGTTATAATAACCCGAAGGGCCATATATATGACAAAAACAATTCTTATCACAGGCGCATCAAGCGGGATAGGGAAAGCACTTGCCCGCATGTATGCAAAAAAAAATTATTTCCTGATTCTGAACGGAAGAAATGCGGAGGGATTGAAGGAATTCGAAAACAGACAGAATATTTTAGTGGTTACAGGCGATGTTACTGCGCGTGAAACACTTGAAAAACTTCGGCGATCCATAATGAGCCATCCGGTTGACGTGCTTGTGAATAACGCGGGGATTACTTTTATTCAACCGTTTGAGGAAAACACCGAGGAACAGCTTAATGCAATCGTTGAGACTAACTTGAAAACCCATATCCGTATCACGCAAATGGTATATCCGGAAATGGCAAAAAGAAAATCCGGAACAATCGTCTTTATGAATTCGTCAGCAGGAAGGATGGGGTATTTGAACCATACAATGTACTGCGCGACAAAGTTCGGTTTAAAAGGTTTTGCGGACAGCTTTCGTCTTGAAGCGAAAAAAAACGGCATAAGGGTCATATCGGTTTTTCCGGGAGGCGTAAAAACAAAACTCTACCGCAACGAGCCCGAGGTTGATTCATCCGCATATATGGATGTCGGAAAATTGACGGAGATTGTTTTTTTTCTTTCGGAAACAGAGGGAGTATCTCCGGACGAAATAGTCGTTAACAGAATGAGTAAATAATCGGGTTATCCTGCCCACGGCGTTGGTTTTCTGTCCCATCTGAACGTACGTAGCGCATTGAAAAGCTCTGCGTTCAAGGGTCCTTTTTCGCTCGCCATAATATTCGATTTGACATATTGCGTGTGTCTCATGCCCGGAATTGTGGTGCCGATTTGTTTGTTGGTAAGTATAAAACGCAAAGCTGCTTCGGGTAAAGTTATATTTGCAGGAAGAACAGACTTTAGTTTATTAATCCGTTCAAGAGTCGGCGGGAGATTTTCCGGACCGAAGTAAAGATTCCGCCAATCGTTCTTTGGCCATTTGCTTTCCGGAGTGAGCGCGCCGGTAAGCGAGCCTTCGTCAAAGGGGACTCTCGCAATTATTCCGACGCCGAACCGTTCGCATACGGAAAATAATTTGTCTTCCGGTGCCTGGTCAAATATGTTGTAGATCACTTCGACCGCATCGACCAGACCGGTCTGTATGGCGGCTACGGCATTTTCCGGTTCCCAACGGTCTATGCTCATACCGAATGCATCTATAAATCCTTTTTGTTTGAGATCCCGTACCCCCTCTTTCCATTCGGGGTTGTCTGCCCAGCTGTCGTCCCAGCCATGTAGCAGCATAAGGTCGATTTTCTCAAGCCCGAGGTTGTGCAGGCTTTTTTTGACGTATTCGATCATATGATCTTTCGGAAAAGTTTCGTGTAAGGAGTATTCGGGTTTCATGGGCCACTGGAGGTTTTTAGGAGGAATTTTGCTCACTACATAAAGTTTTTTGCCGGAGTTGTGTTTTAACAGCTTCCCGAGCAGTTTCTCGCTGTGTCCGTTTCCGTACACCCATGCGGTGTCAAAAAAATTTATCCCGAGGTCAACGGCAAGCTGTAACGCACGGGATGATTCTTCATCGCGAGACCCGCTCCACGAACCCATACCCCACAT
>JBJKRW010000065.1:0-9031 GCA_046704445.1 Microgenomates group bacterium | reverse complement strand
GCACAAGGAGCAGGATATCCCGATTATGCAACCATACGATCAATGCTTTCGAGTGAAAATCGATGGCCGGATGCCCTAGATAATTTAACACAAGCATTTCCGAATGCAGTTGTCAGCTTTAATGGCGCTAACGACACCTATCAAATAAGGGTGGCAGACGGATCCGTGCTTACTTTGGTAACCACCGGTGTGGTAACCGGAGCTAATACAACCGAGTTAGATGTTCGTGACGCCGATGGTCGGATAGCGTATGCAATAAAAGGTGATGCAACGCTAAATGGAGCAGGAGGAGGCGTCTTGATGAGGGATCTTTCAAGATAATTACTAAGAGAGTGTTTATAAATACGGCGCCTTAACGCGCCGTATTTGGTTACATTTCTTGTCAAGTTACTATGAAAAGAATAAAAAATCAAAAACCGATTGTCTCCGTCATAATGCCGGTTTACAATGCTGAAAAATATCTTTCAGAATCCATACAAAGCATTCTCACACAAACACTTTCCTGTTTCGAATTTCTTATTGTCGACGATGCGTCAACGGATAGCTCATATGAGTTATTAAAAGCAATCTCATTAAAAGATAAACGCATCAGGATTTACCGTATGAATCGGAATGTCGGCCTTGCAAAAAGCTTGAATACACTTATTCCTAAAACAAAAGGTAAATACATTGCGCGCATGGATGCAGATGATATGGCTTTTCCCAACCGTTTACAGAAACAGGTAGAGTTTCTTGAAAAAAACACAGATGTCATCGCCTGTGGAGGACAGGTTGAAATCATTGACGAATTAAACCAACATGTTGCATATAAATCATTTCCTCAAAACCCATCTGTATGTTACAACACGATTATGAATTTTATGGTTATTCAACCTCCTCTTCTCATGGCAAAAGGATCTGTCATGAGAAAATTACGGTACGACAATCATATATTTGGAAACGACGATATTTCATTGCATTTTAAATTATTGGAATTCGGAAAATTAAGCAATATAAAAGATTTTATCCTCCAATATAGGTATTCTTTGCTTTCCTTAACTCATAAAAACCCAAAAAAAGTGTTTTTTCTCGCATTGCGTGTCCGACTGAGAGCCATTCTCTATAAAAGCTACAGCCCCCCCTCGTTCAACTTTTTACTCGCAATTCTTGAAAGTTTTATTGTTTTACTGTTACCAAACGCTTTAATATTATATGTTTTTAGTCTGATCCGCACGCACAAAAATTTTTCAAAAAATATCTTATTAAAAACAAATCTCTTTACACTCTTTCCTTCCGTTTCTCGGTAATTGCTAACAAAAACAATCCTACTATTATTGCAAGGTAAATCAAATATCCGACCCAAGAAAGAAGATTAGGCCAAAAAATATACACGGGGTGAGAATTTGAGCTCGTATCCACTATCCAACCCTGCTCCCAATTATTAACGGTTACCGGGGAACCGTTCCCTGAATTAAGCAGTGTCCCATTTGGGTGTCTTGCCTGGTTTATGGAAAAAAGCGAGGAATCTCCGGATCCTTTTGTTGAAATTGATTGTAAATTATCAGGAACTAATTCAAGCGTATTCCATGACTGAGGCAAAAATTCAAAACTTACGTTTTGTACGGTAGAAACACTTTTATGCCAAGATATGCTATAGTTAAATAATTCAAGAACATAGTTTTTTGCCGCAGAAGGGAATAAAAACATACTCAAATTATTTGTTGCTCCTTCCAACGTAAACTGATCCTCAAATATTTTTCTTTGTGATTTATTATCTCTTACGCTTATTCTGAGCGGAATACCTTGACTATTCCCTCCTTCGTAATATAAAAGCGCGAGTTTTTTTGGAAACAATGGTTGAAAATTAACAACAACTTGTTCTTCGCAGTTTTCGGCGGTAAAAAGAAGATTGTTGCCAACAGATTTACCATCCGATGTTTTTTGAATTATGCATCCTTTTTTAAGCTGAGTTTGCGGAATCAGTTTCGAATCCGGAACATATTGGAAAGAATTCATTCCGTATATTTTAGGAATTTGTACTGTTAATTTATCTCCTTTGTGGATATAAAACCGGTATGCGTTTTCATTATTTGTCTTTAATAACGCATTCTTCGGAATGTTTACTTTTTCATTGTGAGAATATATTTTTAAATCTACATTCACGTTCAGCGAGTTTTTGTACTGAGGACTTATATATAAGGTTAAAGCATCGTGCTCTGACACAACTTGCGGAATCATTAAATCAAATGTGTTATCTCCCTGTTCTAACTGCGCGGTTGGCGATTGACCGTTTATACATGATTGTTTTATGGTCGAGTATATACAAAATTGAACTGATTGGGATCGTGTGCTGTGTAAAAACGCGTGCCAACTAACAATGGAGTCTTGCGGAACGGTGGTTCCAAACTGATTATTGTTTAAAGAGCTTAATTGTCCATTTGCTCCAGAACCGCTCCACTCACTTATCTCCGCTTGCGATGTTCCAAACGGAATATCAACAAAAACTCCATCAGAAATATCCTTAAGGTCGAATACAAGACTGCCAAATGAAATAAATTCTGTGCCGTCATGTAGTTTTAAGTCGTAAAAAGGCATAAAAGACGGATAGGTTGCATCATTAACGGTTACTAATGGCACTCCAGATTTTATCTCTAAGATATTTGAGCCACTGTTATATTTAATAAAAATGGGGCTTTCATTATAAATGTTATCCGAAATCGTATATGTATACATGTTATTATTTCCGAAATAAGTCGATATCCCGTTTATATATTTATTCGTAGCCTGCATCGAATCAAATTTCAGAAAAAGCGGAAATATCACACCCGCAGACCCTTTTTTTGAGTAATAATTAATCGCAGAGTTCTGACTTACCAGCATCTGTTGGAGATTTTTGTTTTCATGCCCGGCGTAAAGAGAAATATAGTTATCTTGTAATGAGGTTTTATTAACTTTATAAAGAGATAGCTCTCCCTTTTGCCAAACTCGCTGTAAATAAGGGCTCTTCTCTATTCCGTTCTCTATAACTGCCCAATCATAAGTATATCCATTATCCGAAGGAGAGGCATACTTATCCATCAGTACTAACGGAGTTTTATAATAAATTAAGGCTCTGGCAAATACCGAAGAATCTTGAGAATATAGAGAATTTTCTAACACGTTTTGGGCTGTTTCGTTCTCTAAAGAACCCGTTGTAAAGGCTTTTTCAATCAAAGGGTTCGGAATTAGATAATTGAGAAAAGATGACCCAAAAAATCCCCAGGATAAACTTCGGAAATAAAGCGTATTAGCCTCAGGAGCAATATAAATGCGTTGGGTTGGATAGTTTTTGGCTAAATACTCTTTTAACTGCATATAATCTTCCGGAAGAACCATCTGAGCTTTTGTGCCGGTAAAATCGCCTATAAAAAAAGGAAACATATAGCCCACAGTACACATAATAAACACAAGAAATACCCCTGACGTAAAGATTGTCCGAAAACGAGTCTCTATCCGACTTTTTGTGTCAAGAATATACAGCACATAGGTAATTCCAAAACTAGCAAAAATGGTTATCGGAAGAAGGAGCCCCGGAAACAACTTAGAACTTTGCCATCTAAAAACCTGTCTGAATAACGGAACTTTATTCTGCAAAAAAACATAAAACTGTTCAAAAGGAGCATTTATTCCTTTAATGACAAACCATGAAATAAGTAGTAAGGGAAAAATAATAAGCAGCTTTCGGTAGCGACGGTTACGGAAAGCCACGATAACTCCAGTCAACGCCAACAATATAGGAACGTAGCTCAATATCTGGCCCAAGAAAGAATTCAAGTACCAGGAACTGTAGGGAATCTGAGGAAGACCCGAGTTTTGAAGCAGACTATAGAGCCATGAGAATAAATAACGTGGCGTATTCAGTAATGTATTATATTTAATCTCCTGTTCAATAATGGAAGGGGTGAGAATCCTGTTAATAAAGGACTTCTGAAGAGCGAGCGCGTTGGATTTGACATAGAAAAGGAAAGGCAAAATCCAAAAAAGTTGAGTTCCGATAAATAATCCTACGGTTTCTATTGTTTTTTTGAGCGTTTTTTTTACTCCGTTAGTGTAAAAAAATATGGAAGAAAAAAACAAAACAAACCATATAAATATAAATAGCTCAACAAGATAAGTCGTAGCAACCATTGATGACGTTGTTATGAGAGTTATTGACAAAAACAAAACAATCAGGCTCCCTGCCGAATCTTTGCTTCGAAAAACTCTTCCTAAAGACCATAACACAATGGGGAAAAACGCATAACCAACCAAAAAAACCTCTAAGGGAGAGAAATAAATCCATGCGGCAATTAAATTGAGACAATATAATAATCCTCCGGAAAAAAACGCAATGTTCTTAAATTTTTTATCAGGCAACACATTTTCAACGATATCTCTGCACAGCAACCCAGAACCTATGCCGGCAACTAAAAAGGCAATGAAGATAAATAGCTGTGACACCAGCCATCGAGGAAGTATAAATTGTGCAAAATACATTCCGATTGCTCTAAAAACGTCCGCTTGTTCACTATCGGAAGGTACTCCTAATCCTCTGTAAGAACGCCATGCTGGTGAGGAAAAAGACCGTTCAACCGTAAGCAGTGGATTAAGTTCAGGGGAATAGTTGTCATTACCTAATATGAACGCATTAGGCTTAAAATTTACTATAATAATAAAAGCCAATATTAAGATGAGATAAATAATGTGCCAGTACGTTTGCAACAGTATTATTAATTGAAGGAGTTTTTTTTTAACCTGTTCTAATAACATAGTCTTTTATGAGGAAAAAAATTTCGTGGTTAGTTGAAATTTGTATTTTTCCAGTTCTCTTAGTAAGTGTGTGTTTGTTTGCATATCGCTACGTTATATCAGAACATACTATATATTACTGGGATTACATTCTATATTGGCACCGATATCTCGAAATTTCTCCATTATTGACTCAGAATATTTTACAATATATTCATTCTATATGGCAATCTGTCCAATCTGATCCGTATAATAATCTACCCGTTATAGCGCTTACCCCTTTTTACTACCTTATAGGATTATCTCGAGCAGATTTTATTTTGTCGATACTGCTTTCTTACGGATTTCTCGGATTTGTCGGTCTATTTTTTTTAGTAAATAGAATTGTTAAACCATATAAAATAGGTCCGTATCTTTTTTTGCTTCTTTTCATTAACTATTTTTTTTCAATCAATGTCATGGGCCCCGTACTTCGAGGGTATGTCGATATAGGAGGCTTATTCTTTTTTTTCCTTGCCGGATATATCTTTTTAAGGGCAAACTGGAGTGAAAGTATCTCAAAAAAATCCGTTATTCTAACTGTTTCGTTTGGGTTTGTTTGTATTCTACTACCTCTTTTTAGACGATTCTTCGCATATGAACTTATCGGTATTGTGATCGTTTTACCTCTTATAAAGTTACTAAGTATTATCCGAAATCGATCAGGAATCAACGGAATTTGGTTTTTTCATTATTTCATATTCCTGGTCTCCCTGCCCATCATGTTTGTCATACTCTCGGGAAGTCAATATAAATCTTATCTATATGTCGATTACGCCCAGTTATACTCGGCATGGAAAGAAAATTTTTCATATATCAGTGGAATCAAACGCATTATCGGGAACTTCGGTCTGCTTCCTTCATTATTCATGCTTTTTTCTTTTATATACTGCGCGATTTCTCGTTACAAAAAGATTGCATTTGCTTCTACCTTGATTGTAATAATCAGCATTTTATTGTTTTGGAGGGTTCAATATTTGGATTATCATCACTATTATGTTATTCTCGGTCCAATTTTACTCGTTGAGTCTATTACTATAGTTTCTATTTTCCAAAACAGAAAATTTTTTATTTTCTCAGTCATACTCCTTGTTATTATATTTCTGAACCTGATTCAGTCTATCAATCCTCACCTGGCATATGCGCAATTCTCCATTTCTTCCATACCGATCTTTTCAAACGAGCTTTTTCCTCCTTTAATAAGAAGCGATGTCCCGATTCTCTCACATATCGTGAAAGATTTAAATACAGAGTGGGATCAAAGCGGTCAAATATATGTCGGAGCTTCTTCTCAGTACTTAAGCGACGACATATTACGAAATATTTGTTATCAAATGTATTCATTTGATTATCCGTTGTGTAATGCTATTCCTGGAGCAGCACAGGTTGATTCAAGAGATGGCTATCCCGTAAAACTATTGAGTTCAGAATACGTAATTATTACAAATCCGGTGCAATATCACATTGATCCCTCTGAGCAAAAAACGGTCACATTCGTCAGTCGTTTTATAGATTATAATTTAGAAGATTATATGCTTCTCCACACATATGTTCTTGAACACGGCATTCAAGTTGAGGTGTATAAAAATATTGTTCCGATAAAAAAGAAAACGATTAAAGGATGGAACGATCTGGAAAACTAAGTATTACTTTTTCAACCTTCCCCACTCTTTCATGAGTTGTTTTTTAAGCTTGTCAACCTGTTTGGAGTCTTTTTTTGCCTCTTTTTGGACGCGTTTTACCACATCGTTAACCGCTTTTTTATACTTTTCCTGGTCAATGTTTTCTACGGCGTCCTGAAACTCTGCGAGTTCTTCAATAAGCCACTCTTTTGCCTGTACATACAGCCGGGTTGCCTCTGCGGACGCTTCTCCGAACACTTGTTTTGCTTTTTTGTCCACTTCTTTATCCTTCAGTAACTTCTCAAGCTGCTTTACCTTTTTTGCCACTTCCTTTCTGTTCTGGGGCCCCGATTTCGGAGATAGAAAAAAAGCCGCTATACCTCCTACCACCGTACCCAACAATAGTCCCAAACCGAATTTCGTAGATTTTTGTTCGTCTGCCATAAATATATGCTTTAAATGGTAATACCTAACTATAATACATTGTAGACTATCCTGTCAAGCAAATCGTTCTTGAGTATGGCATTCAACTTGGTATAATAAGCAAACATGGCAGTCATTTCAGGGAAACACGAAAATTTAAATACTCCTCCTCACGAAAGAAACAAACCACATCAAGCGGCTTTTTACATATTTCATATGATCCAAGGTTTTTTGTCCAATCTCGAATATTACGCGTTTATCGAACGCTGCTATGACTTTCCGCGGGAAGTAACCCGCGATCTGCCCATGATCGACGATGAAAATAAAAATAAACTCCGCGCCCGTTATCGGATTCCCGGAGGACCTACGGTAAATATATTTTGTCATCCGGTCAGGGAACCAAAAACCGGGGACGTATATGCGGATACCTTTGACGTAGTGTTTTTCGACTCGGTTTACCCCGACAATCCCGAAGTCCAAGACATGATGCATGAACTAACTCAAACTTTCCCCCATACCGAAGAAAGGGCGAGATTAAATGCGAGAATGCGCAAACACTCCGACAAGTTCAAGTCTTTGATTATTGTTTCCGGAGGAGAATACGGCAATACGAAATCCTTTTGGTTGGATTTATTCAGCACCGGTCATCTAATGACTAAAGAATCAGGACCCGCTCCTTGTCATTATTACGATTCCTTCACCTTTTCAAAAATGAAACCAAGGGAATTAAGTCCCGATATGCAACTCGTAATGACCCAACGCATGCACAAGGCGCAATTTCTTCAAACTCTTTGTTACCGTGCTCTTCACGAGGCCCCTCAACACCAACCCTTTGACAGCAGACGCATATAATTCTATCTCATAAACTATGATTGCTATTGTACGAATTTGCCGTTATAATTGATTTTTACCCAATTTTAATCAGTATTATGTTTCCGCAACTTGCAACCGAAAAAAACAGGTGGATTGCATTATGTTTTATCGCAATGGGGCTAGCTATTGTCATAATTGACAACAACGTGCTTAATGTGGCAATTCCCTATATTATCCGGGATCTGCACACAAACTTTACCGCAATCCAGTGGGTGGTATCGGGTTATACGCTGTTAATCGCTACGTTCCTGATTACCGCGGGACGTCTCGGTGATCTGTTCGGAAGGAAAAAGATTTTTCTGTTGGGTACTGTTTTTTTTGCGGTCGGGTCGTTTATCGCTTCAATCTCTATGAATGCAACCATGCTGTTTTTCGGCGAGGCCTTTATCGAGGCAATCGGCGCATCCATGATGCTTACCAGCGCGCTCGCTACCCTTGCGTTTGAATTCCGCGGGCGCGAACGGGCTATTGCGTTTGGCATCTGGGGCTCTATTGCAGGCGCATCCGCATCTGTCGGCCCGCTTCTTGGCGGGTACCTTACCGCATATTTTTCCTGGAGATATTCATTCCGTATCAATGTAATCGTAGCCATTATCACCATACTCGGATCGGTATTCATACGGGATTCCAAAAGCCATGAAGGAAAACGGTTTGACTGGGTCGGCACGTTTCTGTCGGGTGCAGGATTGTTCAGCCTGGTTTTCGCGTTCATAGAAGGACGAAATCTCGGTTGGATACACAACAGTCCTATTCCGTTTATTTTTGCCGTTTCGTTTGTATTGCTTCTGCTTTTTGTCCTTTGGGAGCATAGATTGGAAAAGAAACAGCTTGGCCCTTTGTTGAAACTCAGCATGTTTCAAAAACCGGGCTTCAGTTTCGGACTGTAGACTCTGACCATTGTTTCACTTGGCCAGTTCGGGACGTTTTTTATTCTCCCGTTATTCCTCGAAAATGTTCTTGGATTAAATGCGTTTCAGACAGGCGTTGCTTTCTTGTCCGCATCAATAAGCGTGTTCATATTCGGTCCGCTGTCCGGCTTTATCGCATCCAAAATCAACCCGAAATAACTCGTCAATATCGGCATGTTTATTCTGGCGCTCGGCGTACTGGTACTCTCATTTTCAATTTCCACCTCTGCAACGCCCTGGACATTGGCACCGGCATTTATTCTCTTTGGAATGGGAATCGGAACCGCGTCCGCGCAGCTGAATAACATTATTCTTTCTTCCGTGTCCATCGAAGTGGCGGGTGAAGCGTCGGCATCCAGCGCAACAACCAGACAGGTCGGTTCTACCATCAGTTCCGCACTCATAGGAACCATTCTGGCA
>JBJKRW010000064.1:0-8272 GCA_046704445.1 Microgenomates group bacterium | reverse complement strand
GTATCGTATAGGTACTTGAATAATACTGAGCGGTAATGGTAAGCAAATATGCGGTATTTTGCTGAAATCCGTAACCGGTAATAATCGCGGTTTCGGTCGGTGCATAATCGGATTTATCGGTCAAAAGGCAGTTGTTTAATAAATCGGATCTGCAGGAATTCGAAGATACCGTGGTGGTTTCTAAGACCCCTTCAACAGCACTTGATTGCACGCTTCCTGAATCAGCAATAACAGGCGATAGTTCCGGCTGCTCTGTGGGAACAATGGTCAAGGTGGGCGTCAAGGGTGATACGGTCGGAGTTTCGGAAGGCGAGGGGGAAGCATCTGCACCGTGTTCAAGCCAAAAATTTTCTCTATCGTTCAAGTCCAGGCCTTCAGGCGCAAATTCTTCATTCATGATTAACTTTCCGTCATCAACGGAAAATTTTTGCGCGGTAATCCAGCTCTGTGTCTTCATCTCGACTTTCAGTATACCCCGAATTACCTGATGAGGTACGCACGCTCCGTTTGAAGAACAAGTCCCCGCATAAAACGTTTTGTCGAAATTATCCTGAACATCTTTATCCCTGGTACCGGTTATTGCCTCGTTTTTATCGCTGTCTCTGTAAGCAATCACGTATTCAATCGGCCCTTCCGCACCTGCATCCTGATTGTTGAGTTTCAAACGAAATTCGTTTACTGAATTATCAAAAGTCAAATCGGCTTTTACGGGTTCGCTTGCGTTGACCGGAAAAGAATAAAACCTGTAAAAAGGAAGAAAAACCTGCAATATTAAACTAAAAACCGAACAAACCGCAACCAGTTTTGAACGATTTTTTACACTCATGTCAGATAAATGACACTATTATAGTCATCCAAACGACATTATTAAATGATTTATATCATATTTAATAGGTAATATATATCACTTAATTTTTGCCGAAAAAGGCATTATCTGGTATAATATCAAGGATGGAAAGAACGGTGGACAAAATACTACTCAATTTTTTTAGTAACTACAAACTGTTCTCTTTTAAGAGAAATGAAACAATAGTTCGCTCTGACACGGAAAACAATATATATGTCTATTTTATTAAAAAAGGATTGGTCCGTTTATACGTACATACGATAACCGGATCGGAAATTAACATAACGGTTCTAAAACCTAATTCCTATTTTCCCATGATTACATGCATGAACAACCTTCCTAATCGATTTAATTTCGGTGCGGTTACGGAAACTCAAGTATACCGCGCGCCGAGTCCCGAAGTTATTTCGTATATACAAAATAATAATGAACTCACTTACGACCTGGCCAAACGACTTGGAAGAGGACTTGACGGAATGACAAAAATTATTGAAAGTATTGCCATTAATACCGCCCGAAATAAAATTCTCATGTATTTTTATCTTATGATGAAACGTTTCGGAGCCGTAGAGAAATCGTCCGTAGCTCTGCCTTTAAAAACCACGCATAAGGATATTGCAAACTCTGTAGGGTTAACAAGAGAAACCGTAACCCGCGAACTCAAACAAATTATGAATGAAAAAATTCTTCAGAAATCAAAGGGAAGATATATGGCAACAAATATGAAAGAGCTTGAGAACATGCTTGGAGTAGCCGAGTAATTATCTCTCACCTTCCTCAATTTTTATTCGCAATTTTCTTTTTCTTCGGTCGATTGTTTTGTTTTTTATCAACCGGGATATTTCTCTTGAAACGGTTTCCCGTGATAATCCTGTATATGCAGCAATATCCTTATTTACAAAGGGGATATCTATTATATAGTAACCGTTTTTGCGTTGTCCGTACATTTCTCCCAAATGATTCATGAGATGAAAAATCCGCTCTCTCGCATGATCAAAGCGCAGATAACCGAGTAATGTCACCAGATTTTTAAAATAAAATCCGTATTGTTTAAGAATAAAGTCTTGAAGATCCTGTGATTTCTTTACATATTCAAAAGTATCCCTGATGGGCGCTTTAAACAATGAACAGAATGTCAATGCCCTGAATTCGAGAGAGTTTGGAACGTGATCGTAGGGATAAATCATTGGAAGCAATGAACCCGGTTTCAGTATGTCAAGAATCATCTGCTCCCCATATTTGGAGACTATTGAAGCGGATACATATCCTCTATCAAGAAAATATGCAGAGTTTACGACTTGATCGTAATGACTTACCAATATTTCTTTTTTTTCGTACCGCACTTTTTCGTACTGTCTGAAAAAATCAACCAAATTTTTTTCTGCCGTATTAGACTCTATCATACTCTAAATAATGAATAAATAGTTTGAATCATCTTTTCAAGAAAATTTCTTATCGGATTCACATGAATACTCCGTATCACTATGTCCCGTTTAATATTCTGCTCGTGCTGTTCGATAATATTAATATTTATCGAAATATAACCATGCTTGTGAAAATACACAGACTGCTTTCTGAATACCGGTAACGCATAATACCCTCCCTCCGACTCTGTCGAGCGATTCTTAGTCGATACAGAAACCTTGTCGACTCTGTTTCCCTGATCGTCAGTAATAAATCCCGATACCTGAATTGGTGTATAATATGAGGTAAGTACTGAAACCGCCTGTGTCTGACTGTTATTATCTTTCCAGAGAGCGGTACTGCTTCCTTTGTTTGCCCAATAATTCACTCCCGTGACCTGAGGAATTGCTATAATTTCGTTAAAAACGTCCGCGATCCAACGCGCCTGAGACTGTTCGGAAAGGTTCCCCTGAAGATCGGGAATCGGCGCTCCAAATTCGCTCAGAACGATTTTAACTTTCCCTCCGTTTCTTTGTGCAAACTTCTTAAGATCATTCCGATAGTCCTCAGGCGATTTAACATAATGGTCAATTGCGATAACATCATCCATTGCTCTTATTGTTGCGTCGTCCATGATGAGTCGAGCAACATCCCCATTCATGGAAGCATAGTTCGACGCCACTTTTTTATGAATTGTGTGAAACGAGGATTTTGTCGTATTAAACTCGTCAATCATAAAACGGCGAAAACCTTCAACGTCGCCGGTCTGACGAGGATCGCCCGGTCCGCCGTTCTCACACTCCGGACAGGGAGTAAATATGTCTCCGTCCTGAAATAGATTCGCGTTTTGCTCTATGAAGTCTTTGGTCATTTTAATATGATCCTTTCTTGATATCTTGGAATAGCCGAACCATTCCTCCCATCCGGAAAAATTTCCTCGGAACCATACATGAAGCTTGTATTTTCTCACAACAGCAACCCATTGTTTAAGAAAGGGAACAAACTCGTTATCATACGGAGTATCGATCGCAACATGAGTTGCCCCTGTTTGTGCGATATTCTTAATTTCCGTATCGATTTCCTTATCAAAAATGTGATCGTTTAGTTTTTCACGGGCCAGATCCCTGGAATACTTCATCGTATCTATGGATTGAACCTTAAAGAATCTTGTGCGCGCGCTGACATGAACCGGAATTATGAATAGAACAACGATGAACAATAATAATCGTTTTATCATGACGTTTTCTTAAATATTAATATCTGGGGTGAGGTATACACTTTCTGAAAATATTTATACAAGCGTCCCCGCACCGCCGGATTTTCGTAGATATGTTTCCACACATCGTCATTTTTTTGCATGATTATCCACGTTGCATACCGTTCGGGATCTACGAGTGATTCCTGCCAATAAGGTTTGTTTCCTACATAAATAACATCCTGCATAGGAATACCGCTTCGTATTATGCTCAATGTTCTTGCGTAATCGTCCAAAAGTACCAACCCATGATCGTAGTGTTCCTTCATAAAATATTCCGCGTCCGGTCTTTTTGCTCTCGACAGACCACTCGTTCCATCGGCGAGCGTCATAACTTTGGAATATCCGACGCCGTATAACAAAAACTGAAACACAAACAATACGAGAATTAATATCTTGACTCCTGTTTTTTTAATGCGATAGAACGCGTATCCGAAAAAAAAGGCAAAAACCGGAATCATCAGAACACCATATCTGACATTGAACAAACGCCATTCGAATCCAACCGGGGTCAGGTGCGGGATAAAAATCACGGACTGACCAGTATACAACGCAATTACATTAAACAAAAAGGGAATGAAAAGCACAAATGCGATCAAATATCTGAGAACCTGTTTTCTATAGCTGAGAAACAATAGTAACCCGATTACGGATACGCCGAAAATAATAATGCCCGTATCACTCATTGAGGTAACCAAATAATATAAAAACGACAAAATCGGATTATGATAGGCGGGTAATTCTCCTTTATGCAACCAGTTAAGTTGCTGAGCATGAGCGGAAAACTTACTGTTAGTAAAATAAAGCGGGTCGCCCAAAATAATGAAATCCCACACAAACCACAATCCTACCGCAAAATATCCAAGAGTAGAAAAAACCAGATATTTTCCTTCAATTTTACCCCAATCCTCGTGCTTTGCGATTCCCGCTACCACGATCACCATGGATTCAAACAAAACGAGAAACCATCCGTCATATCTTGACAAGGCAGCACAAAAACCAAAAAAACCCGCGAGAAGATGAGATCCTACTTTTCGGTCGTTTTTTAGATATTTAATAAAATAATAGCCCGACAAAACAAAAAAAGCCAGAAGAGGAAGCTCTGTCATGGGTGTTGTCTGCAAATAAAGGATATTCGGATTTAACGCAAACGCAAGATACGTCATAAGCGAAGCGAAAATATTGTTTGTCAACAGCATGGTCATTTTGTAAAGGACCATTCCTGTCACTATAAAGGCGATTCCCGACACAATGGACCCCGCCAAACCGCTTCTCCAGAGCGGATCAAATATCACAAACGGAATCATCAATATATGAGGAAGAGGCAGCCACACACCACCGAGTTGCGCAAATCCCGGCGTCAAACCCTGAACTACTCTTTTCGCAATATTCAGATGCGATTCCGCATCTCCGTATGCGATAATCAGATCGTGGGAAAAAGAATAGTATGTTGCTATGACCGCCAGAAATAGCGAAAATATTACAATAACCCTTTCCCATTTTATTCGTAGAATAAAATTCCGTATTCTGTCGATTCCTTCTATTCCTGTCTGTAACTCAAAATTCATAGATATTGTTATTCTTAATAAAAAACAATGCGAAAAAAACAAACATTATTAGTGCATACATTCCGATAAAATACTGAAAAAGCGTAATACGCTGCGAGAAAAAAGTATTAAAAATAAAATTATCCGTTATCCCTTTCCTTAAATATTCGAACGCATAAGGGATCCCGTACTGGATATGAAGATATGTCGCCTCAACTTTAGGAGGAAGCGCGTTTGTCGTGAGAACTCCCAAGAGTGCAATAGCGGACGAAATTCCAATAAGTACCAGCATCGCGATTCGAACATAAAGAGATCGCCAATATTTTCTCAGAAATATTCCTACAAATAAAGAACCCACCGACATACTGGGAATAAGATATCTGGGACCAAATGCCCAACCACCCCAGGGATCTCCAAAACTTGAATACAGCAAGAAGTTTACGAATACTATGCTTCCCAAAATTGATATTTCAAGATTTTTGTATTTCTTAAATGCTGTATAAATCCCTATAATCATCACAATAAAGACCGGCGAAAACACCAATAACCCTTTGTCCGGCGCAATTAAAAGCTCATAAAAACCATTTGGCAAACGCTCCTCGAGAAATGTTGAAGCAAGTTTTGTTGTGGTATATTTTGTATTGACAATCTTTTTTTGCAGTTTTGCGATGTTTTTTATTTCATACCGGGGAAGATTATTGGAGAGCATTTTCCAGTTCCCGTATGCCTTTATGTTATAAATAGCAAATCCCGCCATAACGATAAAAAAAATAATTGAAGTAATACACGTGTATAGATTAACGCGTATAATGAAACGGCTGATATTTTTCCTTATCGTCACAGAGCTTATAAAAAAATATATTATGACAGGAAACAGTAAAATCGGATTAGGATAATCAAACAAAAAGGAAATACCGAATTCAAACCAGATTACCGTTGCCCAAATCCAGCTATTTTTTTTACTTTTACGGAATAACCAGGCAAAGTAAAAAATCGAAAGTATCAGAAAAACTGCAGGAATATGCTGATAAATGGTAATCGAATATGGCCACGCCGTAGAAGAAAATGCATAGAGAAACACAGAAAAGACCGCGAACCGCTTCGGAAAACCCAGAACATTCACCGCAATAAGATAGAGAAAAATCAGGGAAGCCGTGGAAACGATAGGAATTGTGGCATAAGAGATAAATTGACTCATGTGCACCGAACGACCCAAAAGATAAAGAGGCATAATAAGAAATGCCACGCCCGGAGGAAAATAGCTATAAAATTTTCCTTTCAGATACGCAACATCGGGAACGGAAAAATCCGCAAGCTTTTTGCTAAAATTCAGTCGATGATCTCGCACGATCGACACAACCTGAGAAAAAGTAGAACGCTCATGAGATGATTCAAATGGAAATGTGGCTTGTGAGAATACAACTAGATTTTTCTGAGTCGTCGGATTTCCTGCATTCCCCCTCATCGAAAAACCATAGATTACCAATGAAAATATAACAATAATTCCTACGGTAAATCCTGTAGAGAAAAAGATTTTTTTCATATTATTTTATTGACGAACGGATTATATGTTTTGTTGAATTTATCGGAAACCATATCCCGTGTTCGCTTTTTAAAGATTTATTTTTAGGAAATATCTCTGTAATCTTCATGAATAAAAGAGATCCTAAAGTCAGAACAGGATTTCGAATTAAATAGCTCGTCAAGACACGCAACTTAAGAGAATCGGGAAATGCATAGAGCGCATTAATCCAGTTTCCAAAATGTTCCGACAGCTGTTTTCGTTCATCCGGCGCCCTTGAAAGTTGGACAAGATAATCGTTCAATTTGGAAGGCAATCTGAAATACGCGCGGGCATCGTCCCTATAGACAAATTTTTTTTTCAGCTCTTTACACCTGCAATAGATAAATTGACCGTCCGAAGTTATGTTTCTGTCCAGCACGAGCTGCTCGGTAAATTCCTTACTCAATGCCAATATGCAACTGTGAGAGTTATGAATAAAGTCACCTTTTCGCACATTAATTCTTATCGAATACCAAATTGTATACCAGTGATTAATTAAATGCCCGACCGTCCCTACATCCTCCACAGGAAGGTTGTTCCCTCCTACAAGATATACGGTTCTGTCGTAAAATCCGGACAATAAAGATTCCAAAACATCTGCATGAGCCAGTACAATATCCGCGTCCAACTGTATAAAAACATCGCTGGTATTCATCCTATAGAGTTGATTGAGTCTTTCGGACTTGCCCAATCTCCTGCTGTCGTACGAGAGCTGGATTTCGTGATTTTGTTTAGCCAGGCCGCACACTATTGCGTTTGTTTTGTCCGTAGAACCGTCGGAAACCACGATAATTTTTCTCAGATTAAATGTATGTTTTTTCTGTTTCAGTATCGAAACCAATAACTGACCGATTGTATTCTGTTCGTTGTATGCAGCAATGCCAATAGATACAGATGTTCTTTTACGGTGATTCATATTGAAATGACGAATCAAATAATATAACCCTTTTTTTCTCATCCACCGCTGGAGATTGTCGGTTCTTTATATGTTCAAAAAGTATCGCGTTTATTAAATTTGCGATCGATCGTACGTTTGAATACGACAAGTCGTACGACAAAGGCAAACATAACGCTCGTTTTGAAAGACTTTCGGATACGGGACACGGTTTGTGGATCCGCAGATACGGCAACGTATTCAGGGACGGGTAAAAGTATCTTCTCGAAAATATTCCGAATCTCTCCAACGTGTTTTTGACTTTCAAAAGTTCTTCTTCAGAGCGGAAAAAAACAGGATAGTAGCAGTAATTATATGTGACGAAACGAGAAATATTGGGTCTTGCAATAAAACTTCTACTTAATAAACTGTCATAAAGCTCAACCAGCTTTTTCCTTTTCTTTTGTATTCCGGCAATGTTCGACAAAACGGCAAGACCCATTGCCGCATGAAATTCGGAGTTTTTTGCGTTAATTCCCGGAATAAAATAATCGTCACCGATAAATCCAAAACTTCGCTGTAGCGCAATTCGTTCGGCAACCTTATCGTCATTCGTGATAACCGCCCCCCCCTCGACGGTATGAAAAAGTTTCGTAGCATGAAAACTTAAAGTAGAGACATCTCCGAAATTTAATACAGAGTTACCGTCTATCTGTACACCAAATGCATGCGCCGCATCATAGATCACCTTAATTTTGTGTTTTTTTGCGATTCGCGCTAT
>JBJKRW010000063.1:0-10204 GCA_046704445.1 Microgenomates group bacterium | reverse complement strand
GCCGCAATCAATACGAGAAAAAACGCTTTGCGTATTCCTTTTTTTGCCATAATGTCATATAGCATACATTGGGATTCATCGATTGTCAAAACATGCAAATATGGGCTTTTTATGATATACTATCGGATATGAAACTTTCCGAATCCGAATTAAAATATTCTTTTGACCGCGATGGATTTCCCGTCCTTCGGCCAAATTCTATTTTTACTCCCGCTAAAAAGCTCGCACAGACTCTCAACGATCATTTGGTAATCCGTCCTCAACTCTCCGGTCTTACGTCTCACGACATTCTACCCGGCGCAAAAACCCTCAAGTCTTTCGATGCAAAAACGGCAATTGACACAATACGACAATCGGTCAATCCCGAAGAAACTGCCGGAAGATTAATGTTTCTAGGTACATATTTCTTTCTTGCTGCCGGAATAGTGTTCGAAAATAGCCGTGTAGACCCGAAGAAGTATGAACAAATTATTAATGGTCTCCTGCAATCTTCCGCAAATATTATCCTTGCGGCAACGGCTTATCATAAGGAATCAAATAATCCCGGTTCAGTCAAACGCCTGCTGGATGATTTATCGGGTGACAAAATCGATGCACGAAAGAGATATAAACTTCCTGAACAACCCGGACGGGAATATTACTGGGATAAAACAGTAGCGTATGATGTGCTTTCACTCTTCTTAAATAAAACCAGAACGATAAATAATATTCAGTTTGTACAAAAAGTGTGGCAAAGCTTCTTGAAAATTGCAAAAAACGATTCCCCTTCTCTATTTATGGGTTTGCATCAAATTCTCGAATCCCGCTCTTTGGAACTGACTGATACGCAAAAACGCGTACTCACCATGGAATATCGTGAAATAAAAAATAATGTGCCTTCGATAAATTTTGAAGCACATGCGAACGAAAGACGCAGAGGAAATTATGTGCACAGACGCAGACATGATCACGGCGAGGCAATCAGACAAGAAGAAAGAGAATATTTTGATGCGCGTTTCGAGGCAGAAAACTCTGTACGGTAATCTGTCTGAGCCTCACTTCTCAACTTATATATTATCTTATGAAAGCGTATGTAAAATATCGAAATCCCGAGCATTATTCATTACAATTGTCTGTACTCAATATGTGCCCCCGGGCGGAATTGAACCACCATCTTACCCTTAGGACGGGTCTGCTCTATCCGTTGAGCTACGGGGGCTTGCATAATTTATTTCACACTCTCCATAAATAAAAACAACGGGTTCTTTTCTTAAGTATCTGCGTATATTTTAGCATATGTTCGTCGTAATAATCCCTTCTGTCTTCATATTGAATTGATATAATGGAGATATGTTTATTGTCATCGAAGGCATTGACGGAGCCGGATGTGAAACACAGGGACAGCTGGTTTTGGAAAAACTGCAAGAACTCAATAAAAATCCGTCATTCATAAAGTTCCCCCATTATGATACTCCTGTGGGAAAAATGATCAAAGAATTTTTGTACGAAAATCGCGATATGAAAGTCCATGAACAGTTCCTGCTCTATACGCTTCAGTTTATTTTCGATGAAGACCGTATCAGGCAGAATATGCAAAAAGGGATCATGATTGCGGACCGTTATTTTACGACTACACTTTGTTACCAAACCCTCGAAGGATTCGACGAAAAAACCGCGCTGAAATATGCCGACGACTTCGGCATTATCCGTCCCGACATCGTTTTTTTTCTGGATGTCAAACCCGAAACCGCAATAAAATGGAAACACGGAGAAGACAAGGTAAAGAATTTCAGGGAAAAAGACTTCTCGTTTATCCGCAAAACGTATACGAAATATAATGATCTTGTTGAACGTCAGGTGTGGACCAGATGGATCCGGATAAACGGCGAACAAAAAAAAGAAAAAGTAACCGAAGAAATCGTCAAAAATCTTGTATAATCAAATATCCATGGAAAAAACACTTTTAATCATCAAGCCGGATGCGGTGAAGCGCGGACTGATGGGAACGATCGTTGAGACCTTTGAAACCGTCGGGTTGAAATTGTTGGCGGCAAAAATGGTAAAACCTGAGGCAGACGTAATACGCAAACATTATCCGGGAACTCCGGACTGGATTAAAGAGATGGGCAATAAAACGCTCGCAAGCTTCAAGGAGTCGGGAAAAAATCCCGTCGAAGTATTTAAAACCGACGATCCGATGAAACTCGGGCAATTTGTATATGAAAGACTTATCAAGTATTGGCAGGAAGGCCCGATTGTCGTTACGGTATGGGAAGGACCGGATGCCGTAGTTATTGCTCGTAAATTACGAGGTCATACGATACCGTTACTCGCTCAGACCGGTTCATTGCATGCGCAGTTTTCTTTTGATTCATCCACTCTCTCTTCCGGTCTTGACAGAGTAGTCAAGACATTTATTCATGCATCGGGTTCTGTTGAAGAAGCGGAACGTGAAATCAAATACTGGTTTCCGGAAATCAAGGAATTTAAAAAATACAAACGGGAAGTAGACACGCTCTATTTAAAGTAACTATACACAATGTTACGTGTTCGTCAAATTATTTGAATAATATTTATTGAAAATTTAATATGAAAAAACAAAAAGCCTTGCTTATCATCAAACCTGACGGTGTACAACGCGGACTGATCGGAACGATCGTCAAACGTTTCGAACGCGTTGGACTGACTGTTATCGGAGTAAAGTTCGAATGGGCGTCCAAGGAAAAAATCATCGCACATTATCCGGAAACCGAAGCATGGTTTAAAAAAGTCGGCGAACGGACTCTGACAAACTACGCAAAAAAAGGGCTGGACGCCAAAAAAGTTTTCAAAACCGATAACCCTGTTGCAATCGGAAAAACAGTCAAACAATGGCTGATTGACTACCTCCAGGAGTCTCCTTTGTTTTTTGCGGTTGTCGAAGGATATGATGTCGTCGAAATCGTACGGAAGCTTTCGGGAAATACCATTCCCCTGCTTGCCGCCCCGGGAACCGTACGGGGAGATTTTTCCCACGATACCATCGACCTCGCAAACGAACAAAACCGTCCGCTTCGCAATATCATTCATGCATCGGATACCGTCGAAGACGGGGAAAAAGAGGTCGCCCTGTGGTTCAAGCCGGAAGAGCTTTTTGCCTATCAGCGCGCAGACGAGAAAATTATGTTTTCGGACTGATTAATTTTTTAATTTTTCGCAGATTCTTTTCTGCAGATTCTTTTCCCGCCCGTATCAAATACCTAGCTTTTCTGTTGAAAAAAAAGATATTCGGAGAGGAAAACGATATACGGATATCAAGATCTACGGGCCATTCCGAAAGTTCATACCGTGCATTTGAACTGACCGTAGAATTTATCTGCCTGTAAAGCGCACTCAACAATCCCCTCACCACACCCTCGGTAATTCCGGTCACGTCAACTCCGATTACTTTGTCGTATCCCTCTTGTCTGAGAAATTGTGCGCCGTAATATACGGTAAATCCCCCGTCCCCCAACAGCAAACCCTTCCGTTTTACCGGCTGCAGTAAAGGAAATACGCTGCAGCTCGCGACAATTGCCGATGCAAGGTCTCCTTTATTTATTGACACCGGTTGATGCTTGATGAGGTCGGATGCAAAAATACTTACGGGAACAGGTAATTGCTCAAATGTTTTGAACGGCAATAATTCCCTTACCAAAGAGATAAAACGATGGTGATCCAGTATTTCCAAACGACTCAGGTCGGTATTGAAGATACGTAAAGTCCTTAAGTGATTTACGAACTTCAGGGTTTCTTCTGCAGAGTATCCTGAAGCCAGCAATTCCGCGAACAGCGCACCGCCGCTTAATCCGGCAAACCCGCCCGGAGTTATATTGTGTGCTCTTAACGCGTCAGTGAATCCCGCGTATGCCAGTGAATTCAAACCTCCGCCCGACAAGGAAAAGACAAAATTTTTTGTCACCATAGTTTATTTATAGCACAGCAGGATGGTGTTACTCAAACCCTGAAGATTTTTTCCATGAGTTTTTTTACTTTTCTGTGCAAATCCCACACATCCTTATTGTTAGTGAACGTATAGTCGCAGTAAGCAAGACATTTTCCCACCTGTTGGCCTTCTTTTGCCTGACCTATTCCCAGATCCCTCCGGTCAACCACAAGAAAATTTTCCCAGGTTTTCGGATCCCAGGGTTTCGAGCGTCTCAAAAGTCTTTTAAACCGAATTCTCCTGTACGACTTCATACCGATAAGCGTAAACTGCGGAAGTGATTTAAGGTATTCAACTTCGGCGGTATTACGGATTCCTTCTATAACCACTCTCTTTATCTTTTTTTGTCTGAGTTCTTTTATTGCCCGTTTTGCCAGCACATCTCTCCCGTATTGTACTCTCAACCGATCACCAAGATCCTGAAGAGTAGTGCGGGTAACATCGGTATTATGTTTTTTATCAAGTTCTCTATGTAAGATTGAAGATAACGAAAACGATGTAAATCCTAGTTTTTTTATCAGGTAATCGACAAGAACGCCTTTTCCGCATGCGATTTGCCCCACAACTCCGATGTAGACTGTTTCATTATTCATACAAAACGTCACTATCATATCAAAACGCGGATCGGCTTTCAATGAAACTAACCGTTTATCCGCGCATAGATATATATATGTCAAGATTTTTACCTTTTCTGGAAAAAATCATATTTTCTTTTGTGGAAGGATTAATCGGGTTACGCATTCTTCTTAAATTGTTGGGTGCAAATACTTTAGCACCGTTCGTCCGCTGGGTATATGAAACAAGTAAACCGCTTTTGGCTCCTTTTGAAGGCATGTTCCCTTCTCCTCATCTGCGGGGCGGATTTGTTATTGAGGTGTCCGCATTGTTTGCGTTTCTTGCATATGCTTTCATAGAATATCTCATTGAAGAGCTCTTCAGATATACACAGGAACTGGGGAATAAAAACTCTAGAAAAGAACATTGATTGCTTGACTACTGACGCGCCGGCAAACAGACAGGGATTGGAACAGAAGTTGAAGTAGAAGAATTCACGGGAAACTGAGAAGGATCCGCAATAGTCAAAAAGGCCGTCTGAATAATTTTGTTGATGGAAGGTCTGTCTTTAATTGTGGTATAATGATGGGCTATGTTAAGGGGACGGCGATGTTTTGTGACGGAAAAACTTATTTTGCTTATCTTATGCACGATCTGCGTATTTCTGACACTGCCCAATAATATTTTTGCACAGGATAACCAGAACCTTGCGGGTACCCCCACTACCTTACCCTCTCAGGACTGGCAGAAAGCAATTTCACAATTTTCAACCGCACAACTGGATACACGAACCTTTACAGTAGGAAAGCCGGTAAAAATACGGATTGAATCCAAAGGATTGAACAATGGCGCACTTCCCGATCAAAGCATCCGCGTACTGGTTACGTTTAATTCCTCAATCATTCACGACAACATCATTCAGACAAACGGTTACGGTGCGGGAGGATACGCGTTTGTTCCTACACAAACCGGACAATATTCGGTAACATTTGAAAATATTTCGTACCATATTCCTCTGAAGTTCGGTCAGATTTCTTTTTCTACGAATTCTTTGGAGAATATACCTTTTCTTGAACCGCTCCTTACATTGTTACACTTCTGAATTTACACTCCGTAAAACCTCTGTATCCATGCATATAATTGCTGCGACCAAAACATGAGGACGATCATACCGATGATCAAAAACGGTCCGAATGCGATCTTGCTTTTCAAACCTCTTTTACCGGCAAGCATAAATATCAGACCGACCGCCGCACCCAAAATGAACGCAATATACAATACAAGGAGCCCTGCCTTAATTCCGAACATAAACCCTATGATAAACGCAAGCTTTACGTCTCCGAACCCCATTCCCCCGCCGTGGGTAATATAATACAAAAACAATATCGGAGCCATGATCGCAAACGCGGCGACAACTCTCATAAAAAACACCTGCGGGGCAAACCCGTACAGCGGTACCAAAAAGAGGCTTAAACACAACAATGCCACCTGAATCTGATCCGCAATAATATGATATTTTGCATCGGAGAAAAAAATAACGATCATACAGGAAACAATCCCCAAATAGACAAAACGGATAAGATATTCGGTTACGGGAAACAATCGCACACCCTGTCCGATAAACGAAACCGGAAGAAACATCCAAATGACGACAAATGAAATTCCCGTAATACATTCAACCATGGGATAAAACCAGCTTAAAGACTTTTTGCAATACCGGCATTTTCTGCCAGACAAAAAAAAGGACACAATCGGGATAAGATCAAACCATGCCAGTTGTTTTTTGCAGAAATCGCAGTGCGAACGGCCCATGATTGATTCGTCGTGCGGCAGCCTGTCGATAAGTACGTTCAAAAACGAACCGATTGCGGTGCCGAATATAAACAAATACAGGTAGATCATTATTCGAGTATACCATGATCAGATACCCAGATATATCTCCACATGGTTTTCTTTTACGTGAACAACTCCTCTTTTTAACGTAAGCTGCATGCGCGTATTATCTGTTTTCACAAATTCAATCCGATCGGAAATAATTGAAATAAAATTCGTATGTTCGGGCAGAATATCAAACGTTCCTTTTGCATTGTATGAAGTAAGACTTTTTACGTCACCCTGGAATAAAGTCTGCCGCTTATCGCGAATAACCAAATGTATGGTTGACATACCGATATTTCTAAACTGTCATCGAACCCTGCATAAGGAATTTTGCCGGATTTTCTTTATCATATGCTCCTTCGACAATAGCCTTTACGTCTTTGATTGTTTGACTTAAGGGAACAAACTGCCCTTTAACTCCCGATTGATTTTCGGTCACGTAAAACGGCTGAGTCATATAATTCAATAATATTTGTGCTCTCCGGAATAACAGTCTGTTTTCGGCCGAAAGCTCTGCCTCACCAACCAACGCGACCATACGTTCAAGACTTTTAGCTTTTTTGAGAATTTTTTGTGCCTCAATGATCCCTTTATAATGATTCATTCCGATAATATCGGGGGATAAGACCGATGAATTGGTAGATAACAAATCTATTGCGGGGAATCTTCCCGCCTGATATACATCGCGTGATAACGTAATGACGGAATCCAGAAAAGGGAATATTGCCTGTACGCCGCTATCCAAAAGGTCGTCAGAGGGAACATAAATCGCCTCGATGACACTTATTGCGGTATGGTTGGATGAAACAAGGCGTTCATGGAATGCGGCCATTTCCGAGGTCAATGTAGGCTGATAACCGTCTTCCGAAGGAATTCGCTTCGTAATGGTTGAAAGTTCGCTTCCCGCCTGCGCGAACCTGAATACGTTGTCGACAAAAAACAGAACGTCCGTATCTTTTTCATCCCTATAATATTCCGCGATACTGACTGCCGCCATTCCCGTAAGAAAACGTACCGTAGGATTTTCACCCATCGGTCCGTATAACAAACTTACATAAGGTAATACACCGCGTTCTTTTAATTCTTGAAATAATTCCTGTCCTTCACGTACGCGTTCACCTATTCCCGCAAAAACCGACATACGTTTTTGCTTTTCCGTCTGATCCTAAAGCATAAATATATTATGGAGAATTTCCGACAATAAAATGGTTTTCCCCACTCCCGCTCCTCCGAATAATCCGATTTTCCCTCCTTTGACTAATGGAGCAAAAAAATCAATGGCTTTTATACCTGTTTCCCAAATCTCTTTTTTTGTACTGACTTTACTGTAATGTGGAGATTCCCGAAATATCGGCCGTTTTTCCTTGACTTCAATCGGACCTTTACCGTCGATCGGATCGCCAAAAAGATTCATCACCCGGCCCATAATCGCATCACCGACCGGAATACTCATTGAATCCGTACTTACAATCAACCTTTCTCCCCGTGTAAGCTCTTCTTTCCCGCGCAGAATCATGCAATAATAACTTCCGCGTCCTGCAGCCGTATAGATTTGCAAAATTACGGACGGAGTTTTTTCCGACGTCAATACGTCATTCAGTTTCGGCATCAGCTGATCGAATTTTACTTCGGCGATATCGCCGTTTATCGATTCAACCGTTCCGTAAATATTTGTTTTGGAATCCATATGATTATTGTACAAAACTTCTGCCTACCATCCTTGAAACCATGTTGTTTTGTTTACGCGCGGTTATTCGTTTTTGAGCCTTGCGCCTCAGATCGTCAAGATGCTTAAGTTCATCGTCTATTTTGGTCGTTGCGTCATCCAGATGCATAACTCTTGATGCCAGTTTTGCAAGCTGCGATTCCAAAACCATCTGCTCAAGTACGCCGGATAAAATGTCCTTGGTAAATACTTCGGAAACCGAATAAATCGTGGGTTCGTATAAGTAATACATCCTTTTCTTAGCTAACTCCTTGAGTTCCTCGTCGGTCTGAGGAAACAGTTTTGCGGAAACTTCACTTTTATTCGGATACTGAACGACGATGTTTTTGAATTTACCGTAAAAGACAACAACTTTATGATACATCACCAAATGTTCCACTAATGAATCAAGCATGTCATCTCCAAACTGATCGTCCGAGAACGGAATAGTATTATAGGAAATGCCTTTTCCGTATTGGCGCATTAATTCCACTCCGACTTGACCCGCGACGAATACATCTTCGTATTTATTTTCTTTAACGTGTTCCACAAACATCTGAAACGTCTTTTCTACTATGTCTCCGTACAATCTTGCATTGGCGCCGATAAACACGCTCGCAATTTTCGGCTGTTCCCGCTTCAAGACGGTCTGAAAATCCGCACCGACCTCCAGTGAAAGCTGACTCAAACCGTCAAAATATTCACGGGTAATAATGATTTTGTTTTTCGCATCACGCAGTTTTCCGGCGGCAATCTCTTCATACACTTCTATGAGACCGCGGAATTCGAACATATTGTTTACTTCATTCAATATAGATTTTATCGTCAACATAGTGTTTATACATTGAAATCCGAATGTGCGGTAACCCGTACGAGCTCATCGAGCGTTTTTGCTCTGGAAATAAAATTATCCAGACGTGTTTTATATGATTCATCCGATTCATATTCTTTGATCATCGTATCCACGTCTTCTTCTTTGAACCGATCCTGCCAAATCAATACGATATTGATTATCTGTACTGCAAGCGGTATGAATTTGAAACCGATCTGATCGAAAAGAAGAGTGAGGTTTTCTCCGCGGCGCAATGTCTGTTGAATATCTGCAGACAGTTCCATCTCAAACCGCAAAAACTTCTGCACATCCTCAAACTTTTGCAGAAATCTCAAAATATTCAAACCGATATCGCGCAATAAAGGCGACTGCGTCTGGCGGCCTACTCTGGTTACTGAAAGAAAAATATTAATCGGCGGTCTTCTTCCCTGAAAATACAGATTCGAGTCGAAATACAGATGACCGTCCGTCATTGACATAAGATTGGTTTGAATATATCCGGTAAAGTCTCCTCCCACGGTATCGGCAACAGGAAGACAGGTAATTGATACTGAGTTATTCGCCGCCAATTTTCTATTTTTAATTTCAAAGCTTCCGGCCCGTTCCAATAATTTGGAATGGATATAAAAAATGTCTCCGGGATAAGATTCACGTCCGGGAAACTTATTTGCCAATAAGGCAATTTCCCGGTAATACTTCGCATGAATACTCAGATCGTCCAGAATGAGAAGCACATCAACTCCCTTATCCCTAAAATACTCGGCCAAGGTCATTGCGGTATACGGGGCAAGATAAATCTCGCCGGGACTGCTGAATGAGTCGGCGGCCACAATAATGCTTTGTTCCATAATATGATGTTTTTCCATGAATTCTTCCACGGTTTTTATCTCTGTTTTGCGTTTACCGATCGCACAATATATGCATATTTTTCTTGCCTTTGCCTGTGCGAGCATAACCTGCAGAAGATAATGAGTTTTTCCCGATTGTCTGTCTCCGATAATGAGTTCGCGCTGACCGTATCCAAGAGGTAATAGCAAATCGTTTATCACAACCCCCGTTTCAAAAAAACGCGTGATTCTGGAACGAGTGGAAATATCGGAAGGTTGAGTTTCAATTTCCAGTTCTTTAGGTGTGTAACTCTTTTGCCGTCTGGTGGAAAGAGAATGACCCAAGGTGTTGATAATATGTCCAAGCAGTCCGTCTCCTGCGGTAATTTTCAAAGGGGAACCTGTTCTTGCCGCTTTTGTCTGAGGTTTAATTAAAGTTCTGGATAAAACAAGCACTTCTACGC